>JAGQOW010000113.1 GCA_020427155.1 Planctomycetales bacterium
CCAGTCGTCACATACAGCATTCCATCGGGCCCGAAAGCCAGATTCCCTCCGTCGTGATTGAACTGTGGTTCATCAAACGTAAGCAAGATGCGCTCGGAGTTGAAATCGGCTACGTTTGAGCCCAGGCTTGTTACGGCATACTCCGCGATCACACTCTGATGATCGACAGGATTCACCGGATCGTTAGGATTGCCGTTAGGCTGCGGGGCGCTGTAGTAAACATAGAACTTGTCTTCCCCAGGCATGCCCGCTTGCCCAAAATTCGGATGAAACGAAAGACCCAGCAGCCCCCGTTCGTCGAATCCTGGCCTCTCGTTAACTAAGCGCGACTCGATATCGAGAAAGGGCGTTGGCAAAACGCTACCATTTTGAATCACATGGATCGTTCCTCGCTGGTCTGTGACAAATAAGCGTCCGGTGCCGTCCCCCGCGTGAGTAATACCTACTGGCGCCACGATCTCGTTCTGACTAACCGGCTCCAACTGAATCGTCGGAAAGGCCCCTTGGACGACCGACAAATTGAAAGCACAGAGAATCACCAACCCAGACACGTATTGATTCATTACCACAACCCTTCCGACAATATGTCCTTAGTGCGATCTGCTGCACTTGACCAACTCAACTAGGAACAATTACCTAACTCCGCAATCGAACACGGCGCCTACCTGCCTGTCCGCAAACGATCAGGCTAGGATAAAGATGTGCCCAGCGATGCAATTCCTTGCAACTTTCTCAATTTTGTCTAGGCACCTTGCATCGTTGAGCATTCCGCTCGCAATGCCTGCATACCTCTCTCGTAACTCGCCCTCTCTAGGCGAGAACCGATAGCGATGGAAGCTCATGCGTCGCACTAGCAGCGACGAAAAACGAAGAGACCGAGCAAGAATGCAACCAATCTGACGCTATGCTAAGCGCCATCTTGGCTGCCATGTTTAGGAACCAGAAACTCGATCACTCGGGCAGCGTCAAACGGCGTGACTTCATAGAACACCAGCCCGTCTCTAGCAACTCGAAAGACCTTAATCTCACTCGCATCATTCTGCTCTGCGATCGACAGGTCGTTTGCCAATCGGTCGACAAACACGATGACCTCTCGGCCATCGACGCGGCAGAGCATCGCAGTCGTTTCGCGGCTCAATCCACCGGCAAAAGAAAGCCCCAACATCTCGCTCCCTGCCGGCATCGCCGCCAGCGAAAGCGCCAACCCCTGCCGCCTCAAGAAAGTCGCTTCGAAGCGATCGTCTTCGCGGCACTCGTAGTAGGGCTCAAATCCACGGTTCACCACTTCCTGATATACCATCGCGACTGGCTGAGGTTGGAAATAGGGGGCCTCGAACACCCCATCTCCCAATTGCCAGGCAACAATCACCCAGGCCAGCGCTGCCGCCAGCCCAACCATGCTGGCTCGCTTGGCTCTGCTCCATGGACGGCGGTGCTGCACCAGCGTTGTTTCTTCTCTGCTTGCAGCAAGCGTAGCGCCCAACACCTCAGCAAGTCGCCCTTCCGATACCTGCTCTAGCGGATAGTTTCTCTTGAGTCCCTCATCGATTCGCAATTGCAATTCGATCTCTTTCGCAACTCCCGGATGTTCGCGCAGCCTGAGCTCAAACGCCTCTCGCTCCTCAGGTCTCATCAACCCGTCGAGATACGCATCCACCTGCTCGTTCGAGATGGGCTCAGGTTTGGCAGTCATGATGTTTCTTCCTCGATTCTGGCGATCTCAGCTCGCTGCTCGAGTATTCTGCGAATTTGTCGTTTGCTGCGATGCACGTAACTCATTGCCGTCCCTTCGGGAATCTGCATTAACTCCGCAATTTCGGCGTACGAGAGACTTTGCACGACTCGCAGCAATAAACAACAACGCGATTCAGTACTGATTTCTTTGAGAGCCCCCAATAGCTCATCGTCAAAGTCGGTCTGCGATTCAACTAACTCTCCTGTCTTGCTGCTAATGGGCCAATTCTTCGGAGGCGAAGCATTACCCTGTGCTGTTTGCGCCAGCAAGTCGGGATCGGCTGCACTCGTCCTCCGCCCACGTACTTTGCTGGCATAATTCAGAGAACAACGACGCACGATTTCCGACAACCAGGCAACGTAGCTCGAACCGGCAATAAATCGATTCGACTTTTCCAAAGCGATGACAGCTGCCTCTTGTACGATGTCGTGCGCGTGAGTGCGATCGCCAATGATGCCCGTCGCCACCAGGTGCAGGCGCGGGTAGGCCTGCCGGTACTGCGCAGCGAATTGCTCAGGATCCATCGCGCTCGGCGATCCCTGTCCGGCATCCGATACTTTCTCCTCGCGCGGGCTGGCCATCTCGCTCCCAGAACCAACTTCAAACGATCTTCTCTTTCGGCGCAGGTCTCATTTGGTTGTTTTGCTACTGCACTTTGGCGCCGTCACGCCAGCATGACCGGCGCATCCTCATGCATGACATACACGAAACCATCTGAATTGGTTCTAGGAATCCTTGCGCCGCCAAACCATGACTGGGCAATGATGCCGCTGGGGGACTGATGCCGTGGCTTAGGGCTCGACAGTGGGGACTGAAGGCTAACCGGCGGCACAAGGATCCACAACCAATAGATGTCTTCATCAGCTCGATCTATTGCAGCTAGCGGGCAAAAAACCACTCCCTTTTCTAGAGACGGAGGGCAAATCCAACGAACCAAGGCCCCAACTGCAACTTACTTCCTCCCGCCAAAAAACCAATTTGCAGCGCGGGCCCTTGTGCCGCGCCGTGGTCAATAGTGTCAACAATCTTCTGCATTCTGGAAAGTTCGTTTTCAAAACTTTCAACAGCCCTGCTAGAATGTAGATCCGCTCGCCTTAGGGATGCTAATCAAGATGGCTCGCCAATACCCAGCCTGCGAGCGGGCGGGCCTGCTTTCTCGGGAATGGCTGACACCATGCAACGCGGGATCAGTTTTCGAACTGTTCGGGCCTTCTCACTTGTCGAGCTATTGGTCGTGATCGCCATTATCGGCGTACTTGTTGCGCTCCTCCTCCCGGCCATCCAAGCCGCGCGCGAATCCTCGCGACGCGCTACTTGCACCAATCATC
Source organism: Planctomycetales bacterium (assembly GCA_020427155.1). Classification (GTDB taxonomy): domain Bacteria; phylum Planctomycetota; class Planctomycetia; order Pirellulales; family Lacipirellulaceae; genus Bythopirellula. The sequence continues at coordinate 3,064 of JAGQOW010000113.1, forward strand.
AGAAACAAGTTGGACTGGCCATCCTCGGTTACGAAGGCTCTCAGCGCAGTTACCCCGCCGGCCGCATTGGCTGCGACGATACCGGCGACTCGGTGCCTATCGCGGCCTGTCCTCCCGGCATTGCCTCAGAGAAAAAGACCGGGGCCAGCGGCTTTGTGGAAATCCTGCCGCAGCTCGAACAACAGCCGCTCTACGATCGAATCAACGTTATCGAGGGCGGTCTCTGGAATCGCAACGTCGACGATCTAGGCTGGTACCGCGATCGGGACAAGTGCATGGGTATCAAAGAGCGACTCGATATCCTGGTCTGCCCGAGCGAAATCTCCGACCCGATCAGCGAGGTCTATTCCCCTGTTTCCGCGGCAACTTCCAGCTACGCCTTCGTCCAGGGATCTTTGGGGCCCGATTTCTCGGCCAGCCCCAACTTCTCGATTAGCACAGCCAAGTTTGAAAACAACGGCTTGTTTCTTTATGTCATTCGCCGCCATTCCAGGCAAGTGACCGACGGCTTGTCCAACACCATGATGCTTGGCGAAGCCATCTTGACCGACACCTGGGAGTCTTCCAACACCTGGAGCTATGCCCTGGTAAATGCCGACTGCCTCAGAAGCACCGCCAATCCGCTCAACACCCGCCCAGGCGCAGGCATTACCGTCGAAAGGCAAAACGGCGCTTTTGCCAGCCAACACCCGGGCGGCGCCAACTTCTGCTTTGCCGACGGCCATGTCAGCTTTTTGGCCGATGGCATCGACTTCTCAGCCTATCAAGCCGCCTCGACCATCGATGGCGAAGAAGTGGCAGCGGATTCTACCGTTCGCTAACCAGCCCCACCCCCTCTGTCGGGGAGTATGTTACGGTTTTCCAATGTTTTTTCTAAAGAATTGCAATAATCCGCAACCCTCAATACATTCTATCTACCAGTTCAAGTTTCCTTACCCCGCAGCTTGCTGCCCCTGATTTTCATCCACCATTGACTAATGGAAGACCCAATGAAAGCCAAATTCCTCGCCGCTCTGACAATCGCCGCTTTGAGCCTTAGCACTAGCCAAGCGGCCATTTATAACCTTTCTGGATTAATGGACGTGTTGCAGGCAGGCACCAACGGCGGCTTTGGCGCGGGAACTGGCATCGGCACGGGTACCATCTCCGGCACGTTCGACGACGTCTCAAAGCTGCTCGACTACCAGCTGACTTGGCAAGACCTCTCTGGTCCTGCCACCAACATGCATTTCCACCTTGGCGCTCCTGGCGTTTCCGGAGGAGTTCAGCTGCCTATCCCCAGCCCTTTCACCAGCCCTAAGATAGTCTCTGGCGTCGCCTTGAGCGCCACCCAGGAATCTAACCTGCTGGCAGGCAATTGGTACGTGAACGTCCACACTTCCGCCTTTACGGGAGGTGAAATTCGAGGCCAGGTAAATGTCTCTCAGATTCCTGAGCCAGCCACGGCTGGCCTCGCCGCTGCAGCTTGCTTCGGTATCGCAGCGCTAGTACGTCGCAGACGGGCAGGTTAGTGTTCCTGGGGTCGCTCTCCTAAAAGAGTCGCCCCCCAGCCATGAACATCGCCTGCAAATCTCTCGATCTCTATTACTCCTTTCTGGGGCTTACGCTAATGGTCCGTACCTACGTCTTTGCACCTGCTGCTTATCTACGAGTTGCTACGCATCTGGCCCTGGTAACTGCTTTGCTCGTGGCAGCAAATGTTTCTCCAGTATTTGCAGCTTCCTTGGAAATTCAGTTTACGGGCGTCGACCTCCAATACGATGGCGTCTCCGAAACCATCTACGACGACGGCGACCCGGCCCTCGCCGGCGGTACCGACACTTCCAAAGCCGACGACTTGTTGAGCATGGACTTCCTGGTCGATGGGAGCGGCGTGGGCTCGCTCAGTAGCGATATCTACCTCGACCTTTTGATCCCTGAAGTCGTTGGCCTTCCGCTCGCGGGCGGCTCAATCATCACGGACGGTTCTCCTTCAGGTACTCTCGAACTGCTGATGCCAGGCATCGGCCTATCCGTCTCTCTTGGCAAAGCCGAGGTCGCCTTCTTCCCGGCGTTGGGGGGCTCGCTTAACTTCGCATTCGGCGGAGCCGTCGCCAGTATCTCAGGGCAATCGCTTCCTTTCGGTCTCGTTCTCGGCGATCCGGTCTCCGTCTCCTTCTCCACGCAGGTTGTCGCGGGAACGCTTGTGCACGACGGCACTTACGTCACTGCCTTCGACTCGCGCGGCACCGGCGAAGTCCAGGGTGCTGCCATTCCTGAACCGACTTCACTTGCCTTGGCCGGATTAGCTTTGAGTGTTCTTTCAACTGCCACGCGATCGCGAAGTAGTCGCCGTCAGTAGTAGATCGTCGAGCGAACTTCCTTCAGACTTTTTGTCCATCGGTAAGTTTCCTGGCCAAGCAAACATGCGCGTTAGGCCAAGCCAGATACTCTTGCACAACAAAACCGATATCCGCCAACAGCCTGTCGACTTCCTCCCGACGATAGAAGACATAAGCCTCTTCGCCTAACAGGTCCGCAAAGCCGGCCTCACTCGACTCATACCGCAGAAAGTAAATCGCAGCCAGGCCCCCCGGTTTAAGTACGCGGTAGAAGTCTCGCACATAGCCGGCAACGGTAGTTTTGGGAATTCGCTCAAACACCGCCCAGCTGTATACCACCTCGAAGTGGTCGTCTGAAAAGGGCAACGATCCCCCTTGGTAAGACTGGAAATGACAGTTGCTTCGACCCCTGGCCAGTCGACGCGCTTGCCCGATATACCAAGGGTTGATATCTACTCCTACCACTTCGGCTACGTGGTCCGAGATCGCGATCGCCTTGCCTCCAATGCCACATCCAAAATCCAACACGCGATCATTTGGCGAGAGGTAAGGAACCAAGGATTCCATCCGCTGCCGGCAAACTCGCAACGCCTCCGACCGACTCATGAACAACCCTTGGGTGGCCTTCACTGCCGTCCAATAGGTCAACCCTGACAGCCGCCAAACTAGCCGCGTACGAAGCAGACGCTGAATAAATTTTTTGGGGAGAATGCTCGACAAGCCCATACAATCATTTTCTCGCATCTGTCCCAAGAACACAATGCAAGTCAACCAGAAGAGTATCAAACGCTTGCCTTCCTGACATCGCAAACCCTTTGTCACTCAGCTGCGCGAGCCAAATCGGCAAGCCGGCCTAGGCGCAATTTCCTCGCTTCAAGTAACTCCCCCAAGGCGTCTGAGCATAACATGTCTCGCTCGAGCGGACGCAGTTCTGCCAACGCATCGAACCATGCCTCAGTTACTTCCTTGGGGCTGGGGCCAGTGTCCCCCGGATGCAACCCAATCTCGATCATCGGCTCGGTTCCCGATGCCGACAAACGTTGCGACAAGTCCAATAGCCTGATCCGCCCAGCGCGGCCCGATCCGAAGTATCCTGCAGGCCAGCTAAAGTCCATTGCTTCCGCTCGACGCGCGAAATGCCGAGCAGACCTTCGCTGCAGTGCGGCCTCGACCCACGATCGAGGGTTGCGCGCCAACTCCGCGATTCCCCGAGTCTCTCGCTCGTATGCGCAGCGGACGACTCGAATCGAATAACGATCGAGCAATTCACCGAGTATCTCCAGGATTGCAGGATAGAGCTCCAGATAATGGTGCCCGTTGACATGCGATGGCTGCACCCCGTGGTCATAGACCCAGCTGATTTGCGCGGCCAGTTCCGCCCGGATTGAAGCAGACCAGCGCTGCCCCGATTGCAGGAGCAACAAGAACAAACGCCGGGGCCCCACAAAACAACCATCGCCGTCCAGTAGCGCGCTAGGAAACCGCTCGGCAGTCAATGGGCGCCCCTGCGTCAGGTTAAGGTGGACTCCCAGGTCAAAGGGCCGAAACGGAGTGTCCAGCTTGCTTCGCCAGCCGTCGCTTTGTATCCCTGCGGCGGCTAAGGACTCCGAAATTTGGTTCACTCGAGCGAGCCCGCTCGTAGCCGACGGACCGTTGGCTAGCACCGAGGTGCTGGTCAACAACCCCTGAGAGAACGACTCGCAAATACCGTCGTCTATAGCAGAGCTAAAACCCAAATCGTCGGCATGAAGCACGACGCGCCTGCAATCAGATGCTACGCCCCGCAGGCCGCTGGCGACCTGGGTCATAGCTAGCTGTCCACTCCCGCGTCGACACTACCTGATAGCCCCAACCGGAAATACGAATCTGGCGAAGCGAAGGCCAACCTACCCGTATGCCGACCCCACACTTTGAACAAATCCCTTAACATCGGCAACGCATGTCGCCTGAGCGTCAACGTGGACGAGCATTCGTTTACCAAGGAAACCGGCACGCGCAGATAAGAAAGCCGCAGTCGCTCGGTCAACAACACAACTTCCGCATCGAAGGCAAATCCGTTGATCGTCGCCCGCGAAAAAATCGCACGAGCCGCCGCGCCGCTGAACAACTTCAGCCCGCACTGCGTATCGGTCACCTCACGCGAAATCAGTGCAGCGGCCACTCTGCTGAACACTGCCGTAGAAATCTGTCGCGAGAGACGTCGCCGTACATGAGGGATCGAACACGTCAAGTCTCTGGCGCCAAACACGACCTCGCAACGCGATTGGCAAATACAATCGAAGCCCTCCTGGATACTATCCAGGCTATAGGGCAGGTCCGCATCGGTGAAACCCACCACTGCCCCTCGTGCCGCCAGCATGCCCGTACGCACTGCCGCACCCTTGCCAAGATGCCGCTCCAAGCAAATCGTCTCAAACCGATGGCCTCGCCCCTGGGCAACTCTTGCCGTTGCATCCTGGCTGCCGTCGTCGACCACGAGGATTCGATAGTCGATCTTGGTTCTATCGAGGTAGGACTCCAAAGCGTCCAGAGTCGGCCCCAGCCGCCTCTCTTCGTTATATGCCGGAATCACCAGGGTCAGATCATGGTCGGCGGCTGTTTGAGAATTGCTACTCTCGGCTGCAATTGCCCAAGCAGGTTCTCCGAATTCTTGAGACCGCTGAGACAACGTCGCCTGTGCTTCTCCAGCGAAGTCGCCCATACCACCATCCCTCAAAAAACCACTTACGTACAGAAGTCATTGGTTTGCCAGAGATGGAGCGTCATACGGCAGACCACACCGACATATTATGACTACCCCCGCTTCCGATTGCGACGGCGCAAGAGCAAGTCTGCGGCTGCCGCCGCCCCGAGAATCAGCGAGGCCCCCGTCGGCTCGGGCACTGCCCCCCCGGTAAAGAAACTGGAAAAAACAATATCCCCCTCGTCAAGGCTCGAGGTAAACACCATTTCAATCGTGCCCACAAAATTCTTGTAAAAATCGAGCACATCGGCCGAAAAACCGTCTGTCAAGAGACTCGGGCCACCTTCCGAAACCATCACATTCGCATCAGTAAGGGCAAGACAGTTCGTAGCGGGAGAGGTCCACACGCCAAAGCCAGCTAAGGCGGCAGGATTGCTGATGCCGAAGGACATATCGCCAAGTACCGCGCCATCGGGAAGATTCGAAACGGCCCCCGAGAAGTTAAGCCAACTACTCGCACCGTTGTCAGTCAGGTCGACCGGGGTGTCATTCACTACCTTCACTCGGAACTCAACTTGCCCTCCTGACCACTGCAATCGAGCCCCTCCAACAGGATGCACTTCGCTCGTCTCGACCAGGCTGACTTGGGCAAATTCGATGGGATTCGTAAGTGGCGTTATGAAGTTCAACGAATACTCGTTCATCGAACTGTAACCAAAATTGTGCCCGATGATCGTCAGCACAGGACCTGGAGTAGCTCCGTCGTGCTCCAAGTGCAGGCCGGCAGCATGGAAGTCATCGATCACGATCGCCTGAACAGGCGCTGAAAGAAAGCAGAAAAAAACTGCGAAGCCGAGGCAATAAGAGAATAATAGCCTCGTGTGGGCCAAACCAATCGGAGTTGATTTCATGAGCGTTCTTCTAGACAGTAGACAACCGAAGCATCAAACCCAGCAACCGGCAGTTCTCCGGGCATAACTGGCGAACCTCAACCCAAATCTGCCGGGGCCTCTGCCCACCGATCACGGATGGTATCCAGCCTGATAGAATAACAGGTCATGCCGGCAAGTCAAAGGATTTGCTTGGAAACGGCTGGTCTAGCTACCTTCGCCCATACCCCTCAAAGGTCTAAACAGCACACGTGCCAGATTTTGCAACGACCAGAGGATATATTGGGAATTCTCCGTAATCTGCCTCGTCGCACTCAATCCATCTTGATCCGATTAGCCCACCAGTGACTAGTACCTTCAGCCCCAACCGCCCTAGCGATGTGTGTGAAGAAGTGGGCCCCCGAAACCCATGGCGAGTTCTTGCGCTGCTGGTCCTGATCCTCTTGGCCTACGGGCCTTCTTATCGAGGTGAGAATCTCTGGGACGACGACTATCTCATCTTCAGGAACCCCTATCTGCAGGCCAACAATGCCCTGGAGACAATCTGGCTGACGACCCGACTGCCCGACTACTACCCCGTCACATCTACGCTGTTCTGGGTCGAACTCCAGCTCTTTGGCGATAATCCATTCGGCTACCATGTGGTCGCCATAGCGCTGCACGCGGCCAACGCTCTGCTGCTTTGGAGAGTTCTCGCTCAACTAAACATTCCTGGCGCGTATCTGGCTGCACTGTTGTTCGGCTTGCATCCGGTCTGCGTCGCCTCGGTGGGCTGGATTTCGGAAACCAAGAATACCCTGTCGATGGTATTCTATCTCGCCTCGTTGCTCACGTTCCTACAGTCCGAAAAGTCTCGTTCAAGCAAAACCTATTTTGCTTCGCTGATTCTTTTTGTCCTCGCGATGCTCAGCAAAGTCTCCGTAGCCATGCTCCCGGTGGTTCTCCTGCTTTTGGCATGGTGGCAACGCAGTCGGATTGCCAAAAGCGATCTCCTGAGAACCATCCCCTTCTTCTTTGTGGCCTTGGTCCTGGGATTGGTGGCCGTCTACTTTCAACACACAAACGCCATCCAGGGGGGCAACCCTCGGCCTGAAGGAATGCTGACGCGAGTCCTCGGCGTCGGCTGGGTCTCCTGGTTCTACCTGATCAAGGATCTGCTCCCCATCAGGTTGGCCATGGTCTATCCACGCTGGCAGATTGATGTTGCAAACGCCTGGCACTGGCTGCCGCTGCTTGGACTGCTCTTGGCGCTCGGAGTGGCTTGGGCTTATCGCAAAGGCTGGGGCCGACATCTGCTCTTGGCATTGGGATACTTCCTGGTGAGTTTGTTTCCCGTCTCGGGGCTGATTGCAATGTCTTACCACAACCACTCCTTGGTCTCAGATCACCTGCAATACGTTGCCCTGATGGCTCCGATCGTCCTGGTCGTCGCTGCGCTGTCAAGCTGGCTCGCTCGTTTCCGGCTATCGCCACGCTTGCTGCAGGGCGTTGCCGCTGCTGTCCTGGCAACCTCTTTTCTACTGACGTTTCAGCAGTCTCGACAGTTCGCATCTTCGACGGCCCTTTGGCAGCAGTCTCTGGCGCTGAACGAAAACTCCTATGCGGCGCAAATCAACTACGGCTGTGCTCTCGCCGCCAAGGGCCGCATCGGCGACGCGATTCCGTACCTCGAAAACGGCATTCGTTTGCAGCCCAACATCCCCCATCTGCGGCGCCAGGCAGCTTCGCTGATGATGATCGCAAACCGACCAAACGACGCGGCCCACCACTATCAGCAGGCCATTGAGCTCTATCCCAAAGATGCATCCTCCCAATACAACCTGGGCTTAGCGCTGGAAGCGACAGGCGATCTCGCTGCGGCAGAAGCGGCGCTCCACAAGGCCATCGAACTGCTACCCAATTATTCTCGGGCGTACAACAATCTGGGACGGCTACGTGTGCTGAAGGGGGATACCAAAGACGCCATGGCGAAGTTTCGGCAAGCGGTCAAGGACGACCCCCTGTTGCCCGAAGCCCATTACAACATTGCACGGCTCCTGCATCGGCAGGGCGATCTGGCCGGCGCAGTCCTCGAGTATCGCGAGGCCGTACGCCTGCGAGACGACTACGCCGCAGCGCACAACAATTTGGCTTGGCTTCTTGCTGCCGGCGACGACCAGACACTTCGCGATACGTCGCTGGCAATCTTCCACGCCCGCAAAGCCTGCGACGCGACCAATAGGACTAATCCACTCATGTTAGACACGTTGGCTACCGCCTACGCCGCCGCCGGAAGACTGAAAGAAGCCCAGGTCTCGATCAATAAAGCGCTCGAGTTGGCAAAACGGATGAACCAGAAGACGCTCGTAGCGGAATTGGAAAACCATGCTGCCAGTTTCCAAGCCCAAAGAGCCGATGCTCCCGAGTGACAGACGAACTAGCAGGCCGATGCAGCCTTCATTAATCAACAGCACACTTCCTTGCTACGCCTTGTGCCACACCATTCTGAAAACTCCCGAACTGTCGGTTCGCCGCGCCAACTTGCACTCGGCGGTCTGGCCTTCGTGGTGGTGGCCCTCTTCTTCTTTTACCCTTTGCTGTCGCCAGATCAGACCCTCGTGACCTCCGACGACAATCTGGGAGAGTTGTCTCGTCGGGCTTCCGAACTGCCCAAAGCGTTCGCCGGCGCCTGGGAGAACAGTTACCTGGCGGGCCATTCAGTAGAGCACACTCTCAATTGGACTTCCTTGGGCATGTGGCTTCTGCCGACAAAGTTCTTTCATGACTGGTTTCGTGCCCTCGACCTCGGTTTGGCCTCCGTGGCCCTAATCCTGTTTCTCAGGCTTCGCGGCGTCGGTTGGGCCGGGGGTGCACTGGCGGCGCTCACTGCCTTCTGGATCGGCGAAACGTTCACCACTATCTACTCTGGCCATATCGGCAAATTCGGCATTCTGATGTTCGCCGCCTGGTTCTTGCTGTTGGCCGAACTCGCCTTACGCAAACAACACAGCCCCTGTTTTGTTTTGGCAGGGGGGGCTCTGGGAGCAATGCTGCTCGAACAACCAGACGTGGGACTCTTCTTTGCCTTGATCCTGGCGCCTTATCCCTTGCTGGCAGCGCTGCGCGACCGACGCACTTTTTCGCTGCCACTGCTGAGGAACATGGGAATGCTGTTTCTTGTCGCTGCTGCGTTGGCGATTCATCCCTTGTGGGCCGGGTATCAAAGCGCCGGACGCGATGCAGCTGTCATGCAAATGAACAACCGCCAGATGCAGTGGGACTTTATCACCCAATGGAGTTGGCCCCCCAGCGAATCCCTCGACTTCGTCACTCCGGGCTACTATGGCTGGAAGACATACTCGAAAGAAAACCCCTATCGAGGAATTGTGGGCCAGTCGCCGGACTGGAACAAAACCGGCGAGGGCTTCGCCAATTTCAAGTTGACATCGCAATACTTGGGCGTGATCCCCCTGGCCATGATGCTTTGGGCCCTGATTGCCGCTGTTGTCAGTATCGCCCCGCTCAAGGGCCGTCGTGCGGACGTGTTTATCTTCACAGGAATGGCACTGGTCAGTTTTCTCCTGGCGTGTGGCAAGTTCTTGCCGTTCTATCATTACTTCACCATGCTCCCTGTCGTCTCCCTGGTACGCGTGCCGATGAAGTTTCTCTTGATCACGCAAATCGCGATTGCCGTCTTAGCGGGGATGGGACTTGATGCACTGACCAACGTCGGCGCAGACTACCGCTCCCCTGGACGACGCTGGTTGATCGGCCTCGTAGCTGTCGCCATTGTCGTGACGGCTGGATTCGCGGCCGCTGCAGCGCTGCTCGAGCGCCTGCCGGCATCCGGCCATGAGCCCTCGTTGTCTCAAACAACCACCCCAGCAATCTCGACCGTCGAGGACCGACGCGCTCGGTCGCTTGTGCATGCCGCCGTGGCTGCGGCTTGCCTGGCATTTGCCTTGGCAGTCCTCGCCAGAATTGGCCCACGCCGCGTTCGACATCTGACACCAGCCGCCCCCTGGTTTCTGGTAGCGGTGATGGCAGTCGACGCCTGGATGCTCTCCCGACACTTTGTGGAAACGATGTCATTCACCTCGATTCGAGACAATCAGGTGATGGAATTAGTTAAATCCGAAACCCATGCCGCGCGAATGGCTACGGTCACTAGAACCGACTTCTACAACCTTTGGCTCACGATCCACGTACCCTACCACGGCATCGAGTCGTTCAATGTGCTTCAGGCCCCTCGGATGCCTCGCGACTACGCTACGTTTCTTTCCCTTGCCGCCCAGAATCCGATCAAGGCCTGGCAACAGGCTTCGGTCAGAATCGTCTTAGACGATGGCTCCCTGTGGCAGGCGATTAAATCGTCTCCCGAACTCCTGGAGCAATTCGACGTGCTGATGAGCTATGAAGCCGAGTCGGTTGATACGCTCGAACCTAAACTGCTCCCGACTCCGGCCACAGAGCCTGGACGCCACCGCGTATTGCGTTTGCGCACTGCCGAGCCGCGTTACTCACTTTATCGCTCGTGGGACGTGATCGGGGATGCCGAAATGCTCGATTTGCTGGCGGGCGCAAGCTCCGCCGATCCGGCGGGACTCTACCTTGCCCCCAATCAGGGCTATTTGCCCCAGTTCGGTCCCAGCAGCCCCCATGGCTCCGGCGAGGTTGTGCTCAAGGATTATTCTCCCAATCAGACCACGTTGACTGTCACTACAGAAGCAGAATCGATGCTTCGAGTGTCCAATGCTTTTCGTCCCGGTTGGCACGCCACCGTCGACGCCCAGCCAGTCGAGATACTTCGATGCAACTTTCTCTTTCAAGCAGTTCCTATACCGCCAGGATCACATCAAGTAGTGATCGAGTATCGTCCTCCCATCCCCTGGTCGATGTGCTTTCAAGGAATTGGGCTGGCAACCGTTGCCGGGGCCGCGATTGCGCTGGGCTGGCGCCGACTCTTGCGAAGAACTCTTTCTGATCCTGAGTTACCCCCAGCGCCGAACCTGTGAAGCAGGCTATCCGCAGATTGCTCGCTGAATTACGATCGCCTTATGTCCGCTTCCACAGAAACTGAACAATGGGTCGATGTCATCATTCCTTTCTTGGATTGGAATGATTGGGTTCTCGACTGCCTCGAGGGCTTTACTCACAGTTCTTATCGAACATTTCGGCTCTGGCTGCTGCCGAATGAACTTCCGGCTTCTCTCTGGAAGCAACGCCTCGATGCTCTGAACTTGCCGCAAGACTGCCATATCATCCCCACTGGCCCAGGAACCTGCCCCGTCAAAAGAAACATTGGACTGCGCAAGACAACTGCAGACATCGTCGCCTTCATCGACTCTGATGCGATCCCGCACTGCGACTGGCTGCGCCGCGGCGTGTCGCAACTGCAGGGCGACATCGCCATGGTCGCCGGCCCCAATCTGACTCCGCCTACCGATCCTTGGCAACGACAGATTGCCGGCTACGTGATGGAAAGCCCGTGGGGATTCGGAGCCGCCTATATCCGCCACACTCCAGTTTCTCGACGCACTGTGCCAGAAATGCCGACGTGCAACTTGATCTTGAAACGGCAACGCGGCTTGTACTTTGAAGAACACATGCGCACCGCTGATGATTTGGTCTACTGCCACGAAATCAGACGTCTCGGCAAGCAGATTCTCTACGATCCCGGCGTGATCGTTTATCATCACCGCCGAAAGGTGTTCCGGCCTTTCATGGCCCAAGTCTTCCGTTACGGGTTCGACCGCGGAACAATCATCTACCGCTGGCGTTCCTGGGAGCACTTGTGGCAGCTCATGCCGAGCCTGCTGACACTCTACCTCGCCATCCTGCCGGCACTTCTGTGGCAGTCCCAAAGCCAACTGCATACGATACTGGCAGCCACTCCAGCGGCAGCGTATCTCTTGATCAT
>JAGQOW010000114.1 GCA_020427155.1 Planctomycetales bacterium
CGCGATGCGTTCGGCATCGACAAACGGCAGCTTCGCCAGCCAGGCCGTAATCTGCTCGTGTTGCGGCACCATGATTGAATACAACGTGCAGCCGAGACTGTACGCTTTGAATTGCAATGTGCGAAAGCGATCGTAGCCAATGTAGATGTTCTGCGGGGCAAAAGTGACGAATCCCCGCTCTGCCAGACGCGTGGCAAATGCCTTGTAATAGCTGAATCCCTGTTCCGAAACAACATCCTGCGGTCGTCCTTCGAGTCCGTGCTGACAAACGACAACGGGACGACGATCGTTGCCTACCAAATCGAGGGATTTGGGGACGGTCAAGATTCCGTAGGCGAAGACGTCAGGAAACACGTCGAGGACGACTTCGTAGCTGATCGTCTCGGGGCCTTCCTGGTACTTTCGCGTGCGAGCATTGGCAGGGAGTGGCGGCGCGTCGAAACTGCCGATAACTTCTTCGCGGAACTTGCTTCGGTAAGGTTCGATGCTCTGTTGATACGCTTCAAGTGAATCTGTCTTCAATCCGGCGAACAACTCGGATCGAACTCGACTGGAATCGACGAGTGCCCACTGGTTGTGCCGCTCGATCTCGGTAACCTGATGCGAGTGCCTCAGCGTGATGAGTTCTTCCAAGTCTGGAATGACGGTACTGCTGAATTCCAGTTCGGCAGCCAGTTGTTGCTCGAGCGACGCATCGTGTTCCGCTTGTTGAGGAGAACGCGGCGCAAGTTGGCGAACGAAGTAAAGCAACGTCTTGTCAGCGAGCGTCTGTTCTGACTCCAACAAGTGAATACCGCGTCCCGTCAACTGGCTGAGGCGGGTAAACTCGTCTCGCACCTGAACTGGCGTGGGGATGAGCAGCTTGCCGGGTTTACCCCGATTGTTGGTGTACTCATCCAGGGTTTCCAATTGCCCATCACTGTCCAAGCGATACCCGTAACTGGGGTAAGTGCTGCTTTCAATCACCAGCAGTCTTGGCGCAACCAGTGATGCGATCTCGGCGTCGCCAAACTCGCGCAGCAGGCCAAAAACAGTGCGGTCGGCCGGCTCGCTCCATACCTGTTGGCGAGGCCCAAAATAGCCGCTGAGACAAGCACCGGCGATACGCGGATCCAAGGCAGCCGCATAGAGCCCGAGTCGCCCCCCCTCGCCCCAGCCCACCATTGCGACCGGTTGCTTCGCTCCACCGGGCAAGGCCAACAGGCAATCGACTGCGGCCAGTATTTTTTGAGTTTCGTAGCCTGCCAGGGTTCGCCCCAAAATGTAGGCGGGTCGATGCAACCATTCTCGCATCGGCATCCGGTGTTGTGGGTGTTCACCGCGATCTATCAGCAAGGGCACCAGCACGCGACAACCAGTGCGAGCAAGTTGAAATGCGTAGGCGTTCGTTTGAGACGCCTTTGTGGGAGCAGCTGCGAGCTCTTCGGGCGTTTGCCCCGCATCGGGAATTGCAATCACACTGGCGATTGCGGTTTTGCGGGGTTCCAGCAGGAGTCCCATGCCATGGACTTCGCCAAAGGCTCGCCAGCGAACTTGATGGATGGTGAACTCTGCTGTGCTGGCGCGAGGGACTGGCGTCCAGTCAACGTATTGAAGTACAGGTTTTTCGGGTCGAGGGTCTCGCGATACGCCAAGCATCTCTGCCAATCGCTGGCGTTTTTGCCCAGACGATATGGCATGCTCCGACGCAGAGGTTGATTCCAGTTGCCAATGTGCCGAACGTTTTAGTTGCGAAGATTCGAGCTGACGTAGCAGAAAACGATCGACACCGGCGACCATCTGCGCTGCCAAATCTCCTTGCCAGTCGAGCATCTCGGTGCCTGGCAAAGGCTCTCGATCAGTCGCCTCGGTGAGAACGGGCCAGTCGACCGAAGAATCGCCCCATGCGTTTGGCGCACAAAGCAACACCACAGCGGTCAGCCAGAGAAGTAGTATCATCTCCAAAGTTGAGCAGAGTCACTGCCGAAAATCAAGAAAGGCAGTTTGAAGACCAATAACGGACTCGACAGCGCTAAAGGAGAGGAATCAGTTGCCCGCATCTTTAAGCATCTTTACAAATGCTCGCATCAAGGGGGCGTTATCGTGCCAAACACGTGCGGTGACAAACGGACCATCGACAATCACAGGCGTGTCGACGTAGTCTGCCCCGCCCTGTTGGGCGTCGAGCGCACACTTGGCGACGGTTGTTACCTTGCGTCCCTCGATCACGCCTGCCGCAGAGAGAATCTCGATGCCGTGGCAAACGCAAGCGATTGGTTTAGCGGCTTCGGCAATTTCGCGTACTGCTTTCAAGAGGTCCTGATTGTAGCGAATGTACTCGGGCGCGCGTCCGCCAGAGACGAACATGCCGGCGTAGTCGTCGGCACGGATGTCTTGGAATGCGACAGTAGCTTGAATGTGATAACTGGGCCGCTCTTGAGTGATATCCCAAGGCACGCTTGCAGCGGGGGGAATCTCGTGAAGAACCGTATGATAAAGCCGTGCCTCGGGTCCAGCGACCACGACTTCCCAGCCCTCTTCTTGCAGCCGGAAGAAAGGATAGAAGGTGTCGAGCGTCTCCGTGGCATCGCCAATGGGCATCAGTATCTTGGTCATGAAACGCTTTCTGGTGTACTTTGGAAGTCAGGCGTTAAGCCGACGCGAGGTTGATTGATGGACTAGGAGAACAACGCTTGCCGTTTACTCGCCATCGAACGTGCGCAGCACAATGTTGCGGAACCAGACGTCATGGCCATGGTCCTGCAATTGAATGCGACCACGAGGGTTTTCGAAGAAGCAATGGGCGTTTCCAAACTTGCTGGCAGCGACGCGGCTCTTCCAATCATCTGATTTCGTATCGGCTTCGACCACCAATGCTCCGTTGAGCCAGTGTTCGATCTTGGTTCCGACACAGACAATCTTCGAAGAATTAAACTCGCCGACCGGTTTGAGCTTCTTCCTGTCGTTCGGCGCATAGAGCGCGTAGATCGCGCCGGCCGTTTGTTTTGGGTCGGTCGACCGCCCTTCGTCGTCGTAAAGCTGATACTCGCATCCCAGCCAGGACGGATTTCCCCAGACGCCCTTAGGGTAGTAGGCCACGCGATACTTCACACCGCTGTTTCCGCCTTGGGCGATTCTCCACTCGAAGCTAAGTTCAAAGTCGCCGTACTCTCCGACGGCATAGATAGGGCCGTTGCGCGCGCTGCGAAAAATCGTGCCGTCTTCAACTCGCCAGCCGTACTCGACAGGCTTGCCTTCGTCGGTTTCCCAGCCAACGAGCGACTTCCCGTCAAACAGACTAATGACGGATTCCTCTCCATACGCTAAGGAGGCCGTAATCATCGCCGTAAGCGTGAGCATTAGTTTCATAGTCCGCGCAGCCCGCTTGTGTCTGAAGGATGTGTGCCACAACATCGCCGGGAGTGATTCCGGGAGTGATTCCGGGAGTGATTCCGGGAGTGATTCCGGGAGTGATTGTAGTCACTGGCCAGCAGAAATGCACGCCTTGACGGCGATTTCATCCTGACGGTTGGCGGCTTCAGAAAAAATGCACTCCGTCTACAGCTTTCCAAGTCGGTCCCGTTCTGCT
Source organism: Planctomycetales bacterium (assembly GCA_020427155.1). Classification (GTDB taxonomy): domain Bacteria; phylum Planctomycetota; class Planctomycetia; order Pirellulales; family Lacipirellulaceae; genus Bythopirellula. Next base: position 3,569 of record JAGQOW010000114.1, read on the forward strand.
CGACACCAGTCCCTATCCAGATATACTTGTCCTATCCCTCAGGCGATGCCAGGGTATCGCTTGGCGCGTGCAATCTTTCTCATTTGCAGGTTGGGAGCAACTATGGATGATATCGTCGCGGACATTGCGGACCTTTTTGCCCAGCGGGGCGGTTCGCTCTATGGCGGCGAAGCGGTCACGCAGCTCGAACATGCCCTGCAAGCGGCCTTGCTGGCCGAACAAGTGGGCGCCGGCGATCCGCTCATTGCGGCTGCCCTGCTGCACGACGTTGGCCACCTGCTGCACGACCTGCCGGACGACGCCCCCGACCAAGGCATCGACGATCAGCATGAATTGCTTGGCCAACGCTGGCTGGCTGGTTATTTCGAAGCCGCGGTGACCGAGCCCGTGCGAATGCATGTGGCAGCGAAGCGCTACCTGTGCGCCGTCGAAGACGACTATCTGGCATCACTCAGTCCCACTTCGCTGCAAAGTCTCGAGCTGCAAGGAGGGCCATTCACTGTGGAAGAGGTGGGCGAATTCGAAAACATGCCCTACTTTCGCGAGGCGGTCGCACTGCGGCGTTGGGACGACGAGGCGAAGGTCGTCGGACTTGAAACCCCTGCGATAGATCACTTTCTGCCTGCTATTGAGAAATCCCTAGCCAAGTAAAACTCGCTTCCTGGCAACCCACAGGACAGGCCACTCGATGTCTCGAATCTTGTCATTGCTGCTTTTAGCAAGCGCTATCGTATCTTTCCATCAACCCGGCACAGCAGCCGAGCCTCAGCGGCAGCGCCGTTTTATCTACAACAGCGACGGCGGCAATATTTTTATCGACAAGCAACCGCCGATGCAACCCGCCGATGTCTACACCTATGTCGACGAGGTTGCTGATTCGCAGATCACCACGTTCTTCATCTGCCCCAATTTCGGCATGCCGCTCTTATATCCAAGCAAAGTGACCGAGATGATCGGCACAACCCTGGACGCAGAAAAGCTTCATGCCATCTACGAAGAAGCGGCTCAGCCAGAGAAGAAAACAACCACGGCCCGAGGGATCGCCAATCTCCACGCGCTGGTCGCTGCCGGCCATGACCCTATCGGCCTGGTAGTCGATCGGGCTCGGGAAAAAGGCTTGGAGGTTTTTATCACCTGGCGGCTCAATGAGATTCACGACGTGCAGAATGCAGAGAGTCTCATCGTCACGAAGTTCTGGCGAGACCATCCCGAGTGGCGGGTCGGCAAGCATGGCGACGAAATCTTGCCGTTGTTCAAGGAAATCATTGGCGGCAACTCCGAGCGCGCGGTGCATCCGATCGTGGCTTCCTGGTTTCCGGGCGCGCTGAACTTTGCGATTCCCGAAGTGCGCGCCTTGCGGCTGGCAGAATTGCGCGAGTGCTGCGAGCGGTATGAGATTGACGGGCTTGACCTCGACTTTCAGCGATTTCCGATCTATTTTCCGCAAGCAGCAGGCGCCCAGCACATTGCCGTGATGTCCGACTGGGTTCGCGAAGTTCGCCAAATGACCCGGGAGGTGGGCGAAAAGCGCGGCCGGCCGCTACAGCTCTCGGCCCGAATACTTGCCAGGCCCGAACAGAATCGGGGCATTGGCCTCGACCCCGTTGCTTGGGCCAACGAAGGGCTGGTCGACTTTCTGGTTGTCTCGCATTATTTGCGAAACGATTTCTCGCTTCCTGTGAAGGAGTACCGCCGGCTGGTGCCCGACAGTTTGCCGCTCTACGGCTCGATTGAAGTCGAGCCCAGTACCGACACCTATCGCGACATCGCGCGCAAGTTGTGGGAAGATGGCGCAGACGGCATCTTGCTGTTCAATTTTTTCACGAGTCGCGAGAATCGCGGAGAACCGCCGTTCGAATTGCTCAGCGAACTTGGCGATCCGGCCACGATCGAAGCAATCCCCACGCAAGAACAATGATTCCCGTTCATAGGAACAGAAGTATGAAAAAGCTCACTGGCTTCGCGGTCTTCCTGGCTACCGGGCTCTTCAGCACAGGATTATTGTCGACGACGTGCGTCCAGGCACAGAATCCTGGCTTCGCCAAGCAGCCGACGATTACTGAATACGACGTCGACCCCGCCTGGCCCCAGATTCCCGAGAACATTGGCACCAAGGGTTGGGTTTCTGGCCTGGCGGTCGACGACCAGGATCAGGTGTGGGTTTTCAAAAAGGGTGACGACCCTGTTCAAGTTTATACAACAGCGGGCAAGTTCGTGCGTTCGTGGGGCCAGGGCATGTTTGTTCAGCCCCACCAGTTGCGCATTGATCACGAAGGAAGCATCTGGGTCGCCGATTTCGGACTGCATGTCGTGCAGAAGTTTACCCCCGAGGGCGACCTGCTGCAAACGCTCGGCGTACGCGGCGAAAGTGGCGTCGACGAAACCCACTTCGACAAGCCGACCGACATGGCGATTACCCCGGCCGGCGACATCTTTGTCTCCGACGGTTACGGCAATCGCCGCATCGTCCATTTCGACAAGGATGGCAATTACGTAAAAGAGTGGGGCGGCTACGGTACCCAGCCGGGGCAATTTGTTCTGCCCCATGCGATCGTCGTCGACAGCGAGGGCAAACTCTACGTAGCCGACCGCAACAGTGGCCGCATCCAGGTCTTCGACCAAGACGGCAACGTGCTCGACTTGTGGGCCAACCTGATCATGCCGTGGGGATTGTCGATCACTGACGACAACGACGTCTGGGTCTGTGGCTCGTCGCCCCACTGGTGGCTCCGCAACGGAGTTTATCCCGAATACAAAGACCAGGTGTTCATGCGCTTCTCAACCGATGGCCGGGTGCGGCAGGTCTGGCAGATCCCACTGGGCGACATCGGCGACGACAAGAACAACCCCGATGTTTCGAGGCTCAAGCCGGGCGAAGCAGTCGGCGTTCACTGCATCGACACCGACAGCCAGGGCAACCTGTACGTCGGCGAGATTTACAGCGAGAGAGCACAGAAGTTTGTGCCAGTGACCGAACGAGAGCCAGCAGTTTCTGCCGCCGGGGAGTCTCCTAAATAGATACATGCCTATCTACGACGTAACCACCAAAGCTGAAGGTCCCGCAGGCTCGTTGCCTCTTACCGATGCGATGCTGCGCAATTCGCCCAGCGGCGACTTGTTTGGGATGACGCAAAACGCCGGTATGGGGTGGAGCCCACAGGAGATGCTGGGCCCGCAGTTTCTGATTCTGGGAACGCAAGGCGGCTTGCGCGCGCCGGACGGAACGCCCATCGCCTTGGGATACCACACCGGACATTTCGAGATCGGTCTGCTGATGCAAGCTGCCGCCTTGGAAATCAAAGCAGCCGGTGGGGTGCCGTTTGCAGCCTACTGCTCAGACCCGTGCGATGGCCGGACGCAAGGCACGGTGGGCATGTTCGATAGCCTGGCCTATCGCAACGATGCGGCGATTGTGATGCGCCGACAAATTCGTTCGCTGCCGACACGGCAAGGCGTGCTCGGCGTCGCGACGTGCGACAAGGGCTTGCCGGCGATGATGATGGCGCTGGCCGGCTCGCGCGAGCTGCCCTGCGTGTTGGTTCCTGGCGGGGTGACGTTGCCGCCAGTCGCGGGCGAAGACACCGCCTTGGTGCAAACGATCGGAGCGCGATATGTGCAAGGCGAGATTACCCTGGAAGAGGCCTCGCGCGCAGGTTGCGCAGCCTGTGGTTCGCCGGGCGGCGGTTGCCAGTTTCTGGGGACGGCAGCCACTTCGCAAGTAATCGGCGAAGCGCTCGGCATGTCGCTGCCGCACTCGGCACTTGCGCCAAGTGGGCAACCGATCTGGCTCGACATGGCGGCGCGCTCGGCGGCGGCGCTGCGAAAGCTGGCCGAGAGGAAGATCTCGCTTGGCGTTATTCTCACCGACGCCTCGGTCCGCAATGCCATGGTTGTCCATGCCGCCTGCGGCGGGTCGACCAATCTGCTGCTACATTTGCCGGCCATTGCTTTCTCTGCAGGCCTTCAGCGGCCGACGGTGCATGACTGGATCGAAGTGAACCGTAGCGTCACACGGTTTGTCGACGTACTGCCCAACGGCCCGGTCAACCATCCGACGGTGCGGGTGTTTCTCGCCGGCGGGGTGCCAGAGATTATGTTGCATCTGCGCGAGATGGGTCTGCTCGATCTGTCGGTGCTGACCGTCACCGGCCAAACCCTGGAAGCGAACCTTGCCGAGTGGGAACAGAGCGAACGGCGGCGGCGGTTGCGCGAGTTGCTGACCGAGCGAGACGGCGTCGATCCCAATGACGTCATCATTCCGCCCGCCGAAGCAGCCCGCCGAGGAATGACCAGTACCACTTGTTTTCCGCTAGGGAATCTCTGTCCCGAGGGCAGCGTGCTCAAATCTACCTCGATCGATCCTAGTGTGGTCGACGACGACGGCGTATTTCGTATGACGGGCCCGGCGCGAGTATTCACTACCGAAGCCAGCGCGATCGCCGCGGTCAAAGGTCAAACCGATCGCCCTGTCAAACCGGGAGACGTGGTCGTTATCATGGCCCGGGGACCGATGGGTTCGGGAATGGAAGAGACCTATCAGATTACTTCGGCGCTGAAGTATCTGCCCTGGGGAAAACATGTGGCGGTGGTAACCGACGCGCGGTTTTCTGGCGTCAGCACCGGCGCATGCATTGGCCATGTAGGCCCCGAGGCGCTTGCCGGCGGCCCCATCGGAAAGTTGCGCGACGGCGACCGGGTGCGCATCGTTGTTGATCGCAACGCGCTCACTGGCAGCGTCGATTACATTGGGCGCGATGAGCATGAGCAACTCTCGCCAGAGCAAGGCGCCGCAGAGTTGGCTGCTCGCGCTACGTCTGACTCCATAGTGCCCGATCCCCGGCTGCCCGACGACACACGACTGTGGGCTGTGTTGCAAGCGATCGGCGGCGGCGCCTGGCACGGATGTGTCTACGATCCTGACGCAATCATCCAGCGATTGCGGCAAGGAACCGAGTGATCGAACCACGACGGCAGCATCAATTGCAGCGAAACTTTTCCAGGTCGTCGTACCCCATTGCAGCCAGGTTGGGGGCCATCGATTCCAGAATCTTGGCCAGTGCCTGACGTTGTTGGTTGCCGATTGGTTGTCGGCTATCGCCGATTTGGAATCCTCGTTGGGCAACTGCGGCGCGCACCCCCAGCGGAAATTCGAACGGGTTGATAATCGCTTCAAACAGCCCGAGCAGTTGAAACTGCATCTGCTGGGCGGTGGCCACGTCGCCGGCGCGAGTCGTCTCGAACAATCTGCGGAAGAACGCGGGCACCACGCCGCTGAGCGCATTGGTACCGCCGTTGCAACCCATCAGCAACATAGGCACCAGCGCCGCTTCCCAACCGTTGAGAAACACAAAGTCGGGGCGGTTGGGGCGCACAGCGCGAATCATGTTCATCATCGAGGTGATGTCTCCCGAGGAGTCCTTGATACCAACGACTCGCTCCAACTCAGAAAGCCGCTGAATGGTCGGCACATCAATCGGGCTGGCGAACATCGGGATGTTGTAGAGCGTAACATCGATGGGCGAATTGACGGCAATCTCGCGGAAGAATTCGTAAACCGACTCAGGGCCCAGACTGTAGTAGAACGGCGACACAATCGCCACTGCCCGAGCGCCGTACTCATGGTAGGTCTCGCACGCGGCGATGGTCTCGCGCACATTGGCTTCTGCCGCTCCGGCCAACACTGGCACTCGCCCGGCGGCCTGTTCGATAGTTATCTTCGCGATGCGGCGACGCTCTTCCGGCGTAAAGCGAGTGAACTCGCCCGAGGAACCGTTGGGATAGAGCCCGTAGATTCCGTCTGCAATGAGCCAGTCGATGTAACGCCGTAATTCGCCTTCGTTGATTTCACCCCGTTCGTCCAGCGGTACGACGGTGGGAGTAAAGATGCCTTCAATTTTGGTCACAGTATGAGTTTCTCCATAGTGGATACGGCAAAGGAATAGGACGCTGATGAACTCGGATTAAAGGGATTAGCGCAGATCGAAAGATCGGGGCTCTGATCGTACTCGATCACGGAGAAATTGAGAGGTAGAGTATGTTCCGCGTCAATCTGCTTGATCTGTGTCTTTCTGCGTCTTATTCGAAAGTCTTTCAAAAAGTCAAACTACGTTTCCAGGGGATGAAATCGTCTTGTCCCAACTGTTCTGCCTTGCTGAGCTGATAGCCGCTGGCAGTAGCGATGATTTGTTCCAGCAGTTGCTCGCCGACCGATTCAATGGTCTCGTCTCCGGTGATGATCCCGCCGGCGTCACAATCGATAATGTCTGGCATCCGTTGAGCCAACTCGGTGTTGGTCGAAACCTTGAGGACCGGCGCGACCGGATTGCCGGTCGGGGTGCCCAATCCGGTAGAAAAGAGCATAGCAGTTACGCCGCTGCCCGCCATGGCGGTTGTCGATTCGACGTCGCCGCCGGGAGTACAGAGCAGATTGAGACCCGCTTGGGTGATCGCTTCAGGATAATCGAGCACATCGACCACCGGCGAGGTTCCTCCCTTGCGAGCTGCGCCAGCCGACTTCATAGCATCGGTAATGAGCCCGTCACGAATGTTCCCGGGCGAAGGATTGTCGCCAAAGCTGTTGCCGTCGAGTTGCAGACGCGCTTCGTAAGAACGCATCAGCGCGAGATAACGCTCAGCCAGGGCGGGCTTGCGGCAGCGGCTCGCCAGATTGTTTTCGCAGCCGGCCAATTCAGGGAACTCGGAAAGCACGACCGAACCGCCTAAAGCCACCAGCAGATCGCTGCAGTGGCCAATGGCCGGGTTGGCGCTGATGCCCGAAAACCCGTCTGAGCCGCCGCACTCCATACCAACCGCCAGCTGCGACAGGGCGGCGGGCTCTCGGCGAGCCTGGTTCGCCTCCAGCAGTCCTGCCAGGGTGTGCCGAATCGCTTCACTCATCAAGGCTTGTTCCGTGCCAAGCTGTTGCTGCTCGAAAATGAGCAAAGGCTTGTTGAACGAAGAATTGCGTTTGTGAAGTTCGTTTTCCAAATCAACAATCTGCGACTTCTGGCAGCCCAGGCTAAGCACCGACGCCCCCGCCACGTTGGGATGGTTAATATAGCCTGCCAGCAGTCCACAAAGATTGATCGCATCGTCGTACCCGCCGCCGCAGCCGCCGTCGTGGGCCAGAAACTTGATGCCGTCGACATTGGGAAATACCTGCCCGCTCCTGCGCTCGACCGGTAGCGCATCGATTGACGTTTCGACAATTTCGGCTGGAGATTTGCCTTCGGTAACCAGTCGAATCAGACTTCGGGTGTATTGCCGATAACTGGTATCGGTTGCATAGCCGAGTTCCTCGAGCATGGCTTCGCGCATCACGCGCAGATTGCGGTTTTCGCAGAAGACAAGCGGCACGACGATCCAGTAGTTTCTAGTTCCCACGCGACCGTCAGTGCGCAGAAAGCCGTCGAACGTTCTCTCCTGCCAACGCGAAATGTCAGGCGGATGCCAAGGTCTTGGCGTCGCGACGTCAAGCAGATCGTCGGTTGCATGGACTAAGTTTGAGGTGGTCAGCAGTTGGCCAATTTGAATTGGCAAGCGAGCTTCCGCAACCACAATGCCGTACATCTTCACGCGGTCGCCCACCTGAAGGTCTCGCACGGCTACCTTCTGTTTGGCGGGAATGTCATCCAGCAGTCGTATTGACTTTCCAGCTTGCAGAAGGTGTTCGCCTCGGCAATGATCCTGCAGAGCTACGAGCACATCATCGTCCGCGTGAACATGAAGAAACGACATTGCCCTGCTCAGCTTCCCCAAATTCGCGAGAGATACTCTTGCCAGACAACCAGCAGTCCCAATCCCGTCAGAAACGTGCCAGAAAAGATCGTTAGCAGAAGCAGTACGGGTCCCATCTGCAGCGGTTTGGGAAGAAACCGTCGGTCAGTCCAGATCATTGCAAAACACCACAAGCCGCAGGTGAGCACACCGCCAATGATGGCCGCGGGTTTGACCATGTCAGCCGGATCGTCGCCGCCCCACCAAACCAGCAGCAGCGCCCCACCGGCACAATACGCCAGGGTTGCATGGCGAAACATCTTTCCCGACGAGCGGCGCAACCGTCGGCTGACCGGCGCCACACATTCGTAGGCGGTACGCAAATAGATCTCGTACCCGCCGTAAATTGTTCCCCAAATAGCCATGAAGATCCCGATTTGGTAGAGATACACCAGCGTTGGGTGAAAGTCGGTAAGAAAACGGGCTTGCTTTGACAACAAAGCAAACTTGTCGGGCACATCCTGATCGGGGTGAAGAATGATCGCCCCTAGTACGATGAAACACGAAGTAAACACGACGACCGCGACGAAGCTGACCCCGACATCGATCTTAACCGGAATAAGCCACCCGCGTGCGCGGCCCAGGTTCTGCTGGTCGGTATCGATTCTGAGCGTCTCTGCAGTGGAGGGATCGAGGGCTCTTGCTCGTCCCAACGCGCCCCAGGTTTTTTCGCGATAACAGCCTAAGTAGCCCAGGTAGTCGTACGTTCCTCCGCCGATAGCCCCCAGGCAGATGCAGATAAATGCCCATTCCGAATCTTTCACAATGTCGTCGTACGCATACACCCACTGTGCGTATTGGGGCGAGCTAGGAACAAAACCGGCAATCGCCGCTCCCCAGTCGGGCCCCGACGCCATGCAGGCAATGAGTAGGCTGGATAGAAGAATGCCGACAATCACAAGCTGTGCGCGCTCGAGCAACTGGTAGGATTGCAAACAAGTTAGTGTCACGGCCACAAGGATCGCAAGCGTCGCCCAACTGCGCTGAATAAAGAACAATTTGTCGTTGAGCGTCTGCAATTCCAGCAGGCGAGGGTCATCCGGGGCAAATGTTTTGGCCAATTCCTTGAATTCGCTTGGTGTCATGCCCAGCACTTGGACATCGATTCCAAGAATCCAGTTGATACATTGGGCCAACATCAGCGGCAGCCCTGCCAGCCAGAAAGGAAAACTGCCGATGCTGAGCAGGCCCATCACGACAGGGACCCAATTCTTTGGCCCGGGAAGTTGGGCCCAATGGGCCATGGGGTGCTCGCCCGTCAAGACCATGTGCCGGCCGCCGACATAGACTTGCACCCCCTTCATCAGCGCGCCGCCAATGAAGCACCACATCAACGAATAACCAAACACGGCTCCGCTGCGCGAGGCAAACACCGTCTCGCCGCTGCCGATCGTGACCGACGCCATGATCGCCCCCGCCCCGAAATACTTCAGCGCCCGCCAATTCAACCTGCCTCGCAGGTCGTCAGAAAGCGGCGGATAGACGATCTCTTCCTGCGCCATCTTCGGGGCTCCTGCTCAAATTCGCTGAAAAGGATGAACGACGACCGACGGTCGGGTACACTGCTGACTGACAAAGTGTCTCCGCTGGCGACCTAAATTGCAAATAGGCATATGGAAATCTCGTCTCGGATTGCCCCAGGATGCCTTTTGATAACCAGGACTACCCTCGATGATTAACACAAGAACTTCCGGCAATGCCCTTTCGCGCAGCCCTCAAGAAATGCCTCCCCAAAGGTTAGGCCGGCGTACCTTTCTAGCTTCCGCAGCCGCTACTACCAGCGTGTTAGCATCGAACGTACTCGGCCGAGAATACGGGCCAAACGTTCAGCCTGTACGGTATCCCGATCCCGATCTGGTGGACCTCGACCCACGTTTTGCCAAGTATAAACTTGGCAACACACCGATACAGCGGCTCTATCACAGCAAGCAAATGTTGTGGGCCGAAGGGCCTGCCTGGAACGGTGTGGGCCAGTATCTGCTCTGGAGCGACATTCCCAACAACGTCCAGTTGCGCTGGTTAGCCGAAGACGGACACGTCACTACGTTTCGCCATCCTGCGGGGAATAGCAACGGCAATACCTTTGATTACCAAGGGAGGCAGATTTCCTGCGAGCACGGCAATCGTCGCGTCGTCCGTTATGAGTATGACGGCACGATAACGGTCTTGGCCGATAAGTACGACGGCAAGCCTTTCAACGCCCCCAACGATGCGGTCGTGCATCCTGACGACGGGGCCATCTGGTTCACTGACCCTGGCTATGGCAGCATGCTCAACTACGAAGGCAACAAGGGACCTCTGCTGCTGAAAGAAGCAATCTATCGCATCGATGCGAAAAGCGGCGAGATCGCCAAAGTGGCTGACGAAATTGAGAAACCCAACGGCATCTGCTTCTCACCCGACTACAAGAAACTCTACGTGGCCGATACGGGCGGTCCCAGGGATATCAAAGTTTGGAATCTGGTCGACGGAAGAACCTTGACCGCTGGCAAGACTTTTGTCTCGATGGAAATGGAGATCAACGGCGCGACGATGAAGGGCCTGGCCGACGGGATTCGCTGCGATGTCGACGGTAACATATGGGCCAGTGCCGGTTGGGCAGGCGATGGGTATGACGGGGTCCACGTATTCGCCCCCGACGGTGCCCGGATTGGGCAGATTCGCTTGCCAGAGATCTGTTCCAATGTCTGCTTTGGCGGCCGCAAACGAAACCGGTTGTTCATGACCGCCAGTACTTCGCTTTACGCTGTTTATGTGGAAACAAGGGGGGCTCACATAAGCTAGGGAATAATGCAAAAGACTCAAAGACTATCGATGGAATAGGCCATCGCAGGCGGCTCCAGCGTTGCTTCAGGCACTCAGCATTCGCGATTCCATTTATTCCTTGCCGACCCCTCCCCTACCCCGCTAGAATGTCGGGTCGAAACTGAATAGTTCTCCACCTCGCTCACGTCGTTTCTTCTCATTTGGCTGGAAGGAAAACCTACATGTCGACGACACTCGAACAGCAGCAACTCTTTCCTCAGGTTTCCAAGTTTCTCTCGTCCGGAACGCACAAGGCATTTGTCGACGGCAAAGAAGTTGCTTCTTCCAACGGGGAAACTTTCCAGACCTTTGACCCAGGATCAGGCGAACTCTTGGCAGAAATCTGCGACTTGCAGGCTGGAGATGTCGATCAGGCGGTAGCAGCAGGTGCTCGTGCCTTCCGCGAAACCAACTGGGCAAAACTACCAGCCAATGAGCGCGGCGCGTTGCTGCATCGTCTGGCTGACGAAATCGAGAAACGTATTGAAATCTTCGCACAAATCGAAGCACTCGATGCAGGGAAGATTTACGGTCAGGCTGTGGGAGACGTGCAGAACCTTGTCGACACGCTCCGCTACTTCACTGATCTTGCGCAGCATGTGCAGCATCGCACTACCCTAGCGGTAAAAGGACATGAAGC
>JAGQOW010000115.1 GCA_020427155.1 Planctomycetales bacterium
GACCTCCAGCAGTTGGCACATCATGGCAATAGGAAAGGAGTCGCGGTGCTCGGTGATCCAGGCGTACTTCATGTGGACTCCTTCGCGAAGTACGCCGTGGCTTTTTTTAGGATTTCACGTTCCAGTTCGGTGCGTCGGAGTTGTTTACGGAGCCGGGCATTCTCGGCCTTCAGCTCATCGACCGTGGCGTTGTCGCCGCACGGTTCGGGCGGCGGAGCCAGCTTGCGATGCCAGGCCCGCAGCGTGGCGTCACAAACACCAACGGCTTCGCAGGCCGCACGAAAGGAATACCCTTCCTCAACTACCAGCCGTACCGCGTCTCGCTTAAACTCCTCGCTATACGTCGCTCGCTTTCGATTCGCTTGATCGTCCATGTTTCGGACCTCCTACGGGAACCATTATTCCGGCTCCCGCCGCTGTCCGAAAGTCGTGGGCTATCGCACTATTAGGCAAGAGGATAGATACCAATCGATAGCTGAACTATCTAACGCATTGGCCAGAGTTGCCTTGACCCACTTCTGGGATATTTGCATCGAACCTACAGGGAGAATTACCTGGGAGTCATCGCCGCCCAATAAATCCCGTTTGGTAGTGGAGCTAGTCAGGTCTAGCAGTGGCTACGACACTAGAGTACATACCATTAAAGCAGAAAAACGCGCAAAACAGAAAAGAGACTTTTGGCGCCAGGGGATTACATTCAAAAAGGCCATGAAGCATCTTAGGCAAGTTTTTGAGAAACTGGCCTAGCAAACACATACGTTCCAATATGCACACGTTTCTTAGGACCGCTTGAGTGTGCTGCTTTGTTGATTCTCTCTGGGAGACAGGCTTGGCAAAGCGGATTTTCAGCGTAGGCGCGCGCAGTAATCGTATCCGTAACATCACGACGGCAATACTTGCACCTTCGTACTCTTTCCAAAATATGCATACTGTACTCCTGTCTATCTATTCTTACTTCTGAACTACCTTCTGACAATGAATTTGCGAATTTTCCGGGAAATATCGCGGGCGACCAAGGGGACTTTTCCGATTAGGGAGGGCGCGCAAATCTTGTGCCATACCATCATCGGTTAATACCACAACTGGTCTTGCGTCAGGTCGATGCAAGCGTCTCTGACGATTTGGCGGTTGCGTCATCACGTCTATCAAAAGTCAAGAGTGCGCAAGTTTCATGCCAAACGTGTGAGATCGAAGCGAAAAGAATTCTCAGACTGTACCACCACCCGAGTGCATGCTAGGCAGCCCGGCGACGAGCGAGGAAGTCTGCGTAGTCTTCCGGCGTGTCGATCCCTCGGGTGGGCTCGTCGACGATCGAGACCATGATTCTTTCGCCATGTTCGAGCACTCGTAGCTGCTCCAGCTTTTCAAGCCGCTCCAACCGTCCCACTGGCAAGGTCGCCAATTGCAGAAGCAACTCGCGCCGATAGGCGTAAACGCCAATGTGTTGATAGAAGACAGCCGGCTCGGTTTGCAGCAGTTCATCGTCCCATTCTCGCGGATGCGGAATCGTGCTTCGGCTGAAGTATAGCGCCTGGCCAGCGTTGTCAAACACCACCTTCACGCAAGCCGGATCACGGAGCGCCGCCAGGTTTCGGATTGGCGTCGCCAGGGTTGCCATCGCGGCATTTGGATTGGCCCACAGCGATTCGATGAGTTGGTCGATCGCCTCAGGGTTGATCTCCGGCTCGTCGCCCTGCACATTGACGACGATACCTGCATCTTCATTGCGCCGCACCGCTTCGGCTACACGGTCGGTACCGCTTGGGCACTCGGGGCTGGTCATGACGACGCTTGCGCCGAATCGCCTGGCTTCGCTCGCGATCTCGTCGTCGTCGGTGGCGATGAGGATCGACCGAGGATGCCGTGCCTGGCAAGCGGCTTCGTAGGTGTGCTGCAGAACGCTCTTGCCGGACTCGCGCAGCAGGAGCTTGTCTGGCAACCGCGTCGAATGCCGACGGGCGGGAATGACAAGCGTGCAACTATGGGCTGGGGAGTGTCCACTCATACGACTGGCTCCGCGAGAGGTGATTGGGGGCATCCTAAATACTTAATAATCGCGTCGGCGGTCTACGGCAATCGGGCAGACTGGGCTGCAGCGAAGTCGGTGGCAGGCCAATGGTAGCCGCAGGCTGCAATGGCTCGATTGGCAGAGAACTGCTAGTATTTCCGAGAGAAGCTCAAAACCGTTCACTGCCAGCGGAAGGGTGCTAGCACCAGCCCACTTAGTTGCGAGGAATCCCAAAATCTCATGTGCGGCATAGTTGGATACGTAGGACCGAACGAAGCCTCCGGTTTTTTGCTCGAAGGATTGCGCCGGCTTGAGTACCGCGGCTACGACAGCTCGGGGGTGGTCACCTTGGATCAAGGGCAGCTCCATGTGACTAAGACCGCGGGACGAGTGGAGGACCTGTCGAAGGCGCTGAAGCAAGCCCCGGTCCACGGCAAAGTGGGCGTCGGTCACACACGTTGGGCGACCCACGGGCCCGCGACCGACAAAAACTCGCACCCTCACCTGGGGGGCGACCAGGTACTGGCGTTGGTGCATAACGGAGTAATCGAAAACTTCCGCGAGCTGAAGCAACGGCTGGTCCGACAAGGTTGCGAATTCGCTTCGGAAACCGACAGCGAGGTTGTGGCCCATCTGCTGGCGCTCGAGCTGGAGAAACTTCCCGAAGCCGCCTTCAATGAACTCGACCCCTACGCTCCGCTGATTGCCGTGGTACAAAAAACCCTAGCTCAGTTGACCGGCACATACGGGCTGGCCATCGTATTTCGCGACTGGCCTGATACGATCGTGGCCGCTCGTTTGGGAAGTCCCCTGGTGATTGGCGTCGGCCATGGCGAGCACTTTATCGCCAGCGACGGTTCGCCGCTGGCGGGGCATACCGACAAGATCGTTTATCTGGCCGATCACGAAATCGCGGTGGTCACTCCCGGCGCGATTCGAGTGATTCACCGCGACCAGGGCGATGTAGGCCACGATGTGAAGCTGCTCGATATCGACAGCACCGCCGTGGAGTTGAACGAGTATCCCCATTACATGCTCAAGGAAATCTTTGAGCAGCCCGAGACAATCCGCAATGCGATGCGCGGGCGGCTGGACAAGGACGAGGCGACCGCCGTTTTTGGCGGGCTCAATCTCACGGCCCAACAGTTGCAGAGCGTCGAACGTTTTGTACTGACCGCTTGCGGGACAAGCTGGCACGCGTCGCTGGTGGGCGAGTACATGATCGAAGCGCTGGCGCGGATACCGGTCGAGGTGGAATATGCCAGCGAGTTGCGCTACCGGAATCCGCCGCTCGACCGGCGGACGCTGTTGTTTGCGCTGACCCAAAGCGGCGAAACGATCGACACGCTGGCCGCTTTGCGCGAGATGAAACGCAAGGGATACGCCACGATGGCGATTTGCAATGTGGTGGGCAGCACGATTGCGCGCGAAGCCGACGGGGGAATCTATCTTCACGCCGGCCCCGAGGTGGGCGTTGCTTCGACCAAGGCATTTACGGCCCAATGCGTGGTGATGTCGTTGTTGGCGTTGTACTTTGGCCGACTGCACCATCTGAGCTACGAAGCCGGCATGCGGATCATTGCCGATCTGGAAGAGTTGCCCGAGAAGGTAGAAACAGCCTTGTGTACCAACGAGCGGGTGCGTCAAATCGCCGAGAAGTATGCCGACTGCAATAACTTTCTGTACCTGGGCCGCCAGTACAATTTTCCGGCCGCACTGGAAGGGGCGTTGAAGCTCAAAGAGATCAGCTACATCCATGCCGAGGGTTACCCGGCGGCCGAGATGAAGCACGGGCCGATTGCCCTGGTCGACGAGCATACGCCGAGCGTATTCATCGTGCCGCAGGGCGCGGTCTACGACAAGGTGTTGGCCAATCTCGAAGAAATCAAAGCCCGCGGCGGACCGGTGATCGCAGTGGTCGACGAAGGCGACGATCGAGTGGCAGAACTGGCCGACGACGTCATCCAGGTGCCGACCGTAGCCGACTTCTTGCAGCCGATCGTGGCTTCGGTGCCGCTGCAACTGCTGGCCTACCATATCGCACTGGTGCGTGGCTGCGACGTGGACAAACCGCGCAATCTGGCGAAGAGCGTAACGGTCGAGTAAGGCAGAACAGGACGCAGCAGAACGCAGATCTGGCGGATTGGCGCAGATTGCAAGTCTTGCTCTCGCGGGGTTTTGTCCAGCAACAGGAAAAACAATTTTTGGGACAAAACTCGCTAATATTGTCCCGGCGAAGTCGACTGAACCCCTAAGATTCCAGGGTCTGCCAGCCGGCGACTGGGACAAAACCTACCGAGTTTAGGATTCTGCAGGTCGGTTCTGTCCGACGGCTGGTGAGAGTTTCCGAGTTTTCAAAGAACGCGTGCAGGTGTGTGCGATTGTCTCGTAGTCGGATGACGTATTCCAGCACATTTTTTGGCCACTTGCAATTGCCTTGTCTTACCATGGTGCGTGACGGATAATACGCACCGCAGGGTGGATTAGCTATTGGTTTGCAGGTATGCCGGGGGCATCTTGTGCGTTGTCTTGAAAGTTGTATCGCTTCAGCAGGTCTTCTTCGAGTTGTTTCATGATTAAGGTTTGCGATCTGACACATCACTACGGTTTGCGACCAGTATTGATGAACGTCAGCTTTGAAGTTCAAACAGGCGAGTTGGTTGTTTTGCTGGGGCCAAACGGGTCGGGTAAGACCACTCTGCTTGGTTGCGTAGCAGGCACAATCTGGCCTGTTCGCGGACATGTCGAGTTTGACGGCGTCAAACGGCGAGAGTCAGCAGATCGAGAATTAGCGATTCGCAAGCAAGTTGCCTATCTACCGGACAATACCTGGTTGCCGAAGCAGCATACTGGCAGGGAATTCTTGCTGGCAGTCGGCCGGCTGTATGGGATCGACGATTTTCGCTTGTTCGAGCACGCAGACCGATTGTTGGCTTTGTTTCACCTGGAAGAGCAAGGCGATGCGTTGATCAAGAGCTACTCGACTGGCCAGTTGAAAAAGATATCGCTGGCCTCGGCGCTGATTACCGAAGCAAAGTACCTGCTGCTTGATGAGCCGTTCTCTGGCGGGCTCGATCCAGCGGGAATCGTTGCTTTGAAGAGCGTCTTGAAACGACTTGCTGCAGACGAGCAAGTGACTGTGGTCATGACTACCCCCGTCCCCGAGTTGGTGGAGGAGCTTGCCCACAGGATTGCAATTCTCAGAGAAGGAGAATTAATCTCTTATGCGAGTGCCCAAGAAACCAAAGCAATAGCTGGTGCGACTGCTTTTGACGAAGCATTGCAGAAGCTGCTTTACCCGGAAACGAGCGATGTCGTGGCTGCCTACTTCAGCGAAGTGAGTGACGAGTGATGAAAAGTATCTCTCGACTCCTAAGAACAGCATTTGAAATCCGCTTCCTAGCCGCAGTACTGATCGCTATAGCCATAGCGGCCGTTGCTACAGGCGTGCCCATTGGAATCATGGTGTTTACTCATGATATTCCTATAGTTCTACTATCTTGGCCGATTGTGGGGATTGTGATTGGTGTGGCGATGCTTTACGGAGCGATCCGAGTGTTGCTCTACCATCCCGTTTTCGACTCGGATTACAGCAAATGGCTCGCAACTACACCTTGGGAGCCGGAACTTCCCCTGCCCAAAGGGCCAATTCACCTGGTCTGGGGCGACGGGGTTATCGTCGCGGTCCTGTGCGGGCTATCAACGCTGCTTTCGTTTTCGATCCCTGAGGATGCTTGGCTATATGCGATCGGACCCGCCTTGTCGTTTGCTGCTGCAATTGCAATTACCTGGACCTTGGCGAACTTGGCCACCGGCCAGACAGCCCACGTCTGGTGTGCCCTGTTTGCTCCTTGCCTGCTTGGTCTACTGGGGCTACCCGTCAGCGGAATCATCTTTTGTCCATTCGTAGTGGCTGCCATTGCCTGGCACGGTGTGCATCATTCCCTAAAGCGATTTCCCTGGGGTAACACCACGGCGTCTAAGCTGTGGGAAGACAAGTCGCAAGCGCTCATAGGCTGGCCTTACCGCAATTTGCTCTTGCAGTCTGGCGACTTCCACGTCAACTTCCGCCGCGCTGTCTTGGAAAGCTCGCTTGCTGCCGGATGGGCTTGGTACTGGATCGAGTCGATGAGGAAGAGTGACTCCCAAGGTGACTTGGATGCGGAGATGGTAGCAGTCGGATTTGGAACTCTGGCTATTGTCGGAGTTCGGCTGGGCGGATATGGAGCTGCCATCTGTTCACATTTGTGTTGGGGGCAAAGAGTCGCAAACAGGCAATGGATCGTCCCTCGACATGACCAGATCTTCTTGGTACCCATCTTGATGGTAGTCGTCGGCTCGGTTGTGCCTTGGGCGTTGCACATTGGACTCGGCGTCTCTGTGGCCGTATCATGCGGAATCGGCCTTGGGCTCGTCGTCTTGCTAGGCCGTGGTGTGGGCCCAAGCGTAAGAGAGCTGGAGTTAACCGGTGTCCATTCGAGGTTCGGCGCACTTGACCAATCGAAAAGGTTTATTACTGCCAGCGGTTCGAATTCTTAAGTCTTCGGATGGAGCTGCTGATGCTACCTCGGCAATTGACAAAGAATCGAAGAACGGGCTGCGAAATAGTAAGATTCGGATTAATCGCGATTCTGTGATTGGTTTGGTACTGCAAGTCCTTCCTGAAGTGAAACTATGAAGAACTCATTTTGGACTGGTGGAGCAGGCGCTTATGCCAAGGGTATTCACGAAGAATACCAGGGGAGGCTGCGTGAGTTACGGGCTTGCCTGAAGGATTGCCAGACGCTTTTTGAGCAACGTGAAGTTGAGCATGCGATTGCAGCAGCTAAGGCTCAGTTCAAGGCGAAGCTTGATGGAATTGATGATATGATTTTCTGATGGCTTTCTTTGTATGGAACTCATTCTTTTCACTTTTCTGAGAAGTAAATGTTGTGGCGGCGCACAGCAGATGATGGATCGCAATGAATGACGTTGACGATCTAAGCTGATGCGACAGAAGAAAGATCTCTTGCCTAGGCGCCAAGACGCAGGGAGGAAATGGGGTCGGGGGGGGCCGGTGTCTTTATGGCTCTGCGAGGTGCTTTTCTCGGCGTCTGTCGGTGACGAACTGGTTTGTGCTGGCGCGATTTGTTAGAACCGGAGGATGCGTCGCACGATACTTGGTTGTTTGGCTCTAGCGTTTCTGGCTACCGCAGGGGTAATGTTTGCTGGCGGACTGGCGGCCGAGCAGACGCTGGCGCTGAGTGTTTGCTTGCGGATGGGCTCGGTGTTGGGGGCGATGTGGCTGGCGTACGACCAGGTGCATGAGTTGGTCCGGCGGACGCCGCCTTGGATGATGGCTGGAGCGGCGCTGAGTTTGTTGGTCGTGGTGGTGCGGCCCCGGGCCATTCTGGCGGTGGCGCCGTTATTGGCTACGGCTGCGGCCTTGCATTGGCTGGGACAATTGTTGCGGCCTTTGCCAGACGTGAAGAATCCAGAATCGAAGAGAAAACCGGCTCGGCGTACCCCGCCCGACGATCCCGCGACTTGAGAGATCGGAGAGTTTCTGTACAGTGGGTGAACCGAGAGATTGCCACGAAAGGCACCAAGTCACAACAAAGCAGGCTATTGCCGAGTATCTCTCGACAAGGTCTTTTGTGTTCTTCGTGGCCATTGGATGCGTATTCATCTCCCTCCTGCGATGCGAGAGACACTATGCGACTTTGCCGTTTTCAGCGTGATGACCATGTCGAAGTGGGTTTTTATGGAGACGACCATGTGGTGCCGCTGAGCGCTGCGAGTCATCTGGCGGGAGTCGATCTGGCGACGACTGACGAGCTTGTCGAGTTGTTGCCGGGCGGAGCGCAGCGACAAGGGGTCGAGGCGGTGCAAAAGGCTTGGGAGGCCCTCTCGGAAGATCGCCGGCGGGAGTTTCATATATCTATCGACGAGATTCAGTTGCGTGTGCCGGTGGGCAATCCGGGCAAGCTGCTGCTGTTGGCCGGGAATTACTCGAAGCATATCGAAGAAGGGGGCGGACACGCTGTAGAGCGGGCGCAGACGTTCCCCTATGTTTTCATGAAGCCGATTGCGACAACGCTGACCCATCCGGGCAACCCGGTGAAGATTCCCGCAGTGAGCCCCGACCATATCGACTGGGAGATCGAGCTGGGGGTGATCATGGGGCGAGAATGCTCGGCAGTCACCGAGGCCGAGGCGCTGAACTATGTAGCCGGCTATACGGTGGTGAACGACATCTCGGATCGGAAGTTTCGCCCGAATCCTGGACGCGAAAAACGGGATAAGGATTCGTTCTTCGATTGGTTGCATGGCAAGTGGCACGATACGTTCTGCCCGATAGGACCTTGCGTATTGCCGGCCGACGAAGTGGCTGATCCGCAACAGTTGCACCTGACCTTGCGGCTCAACGGCGAGGTGGAACAGGATGCGGGAGCGAGCGGCATGATCTTCCCGGTGGCGGGGATCGTGGCGTTTATCTCGTCGTTTGTGACCTTGCATCCGGGCGATATCATCGCGACCGGCACACCCGACGGGGTGGGCAGCGCCAAAGGCAAGTTCCTGAAGGCGGGCGACCAGCTAGAGGCCCAGATCAGCCGCATCGGTGTTTTGCGTAACCCGGTAGTGTGATGCGGGAGTAACGGCTGTTTCACCTGGTTAGGCGTACTTGAGCTCTAACTGAAGAACTGGTTGCGGCTGGCTGGTGGAAAGGCGTTGCGGAGGTGCTGGATGGCGGGGCGCTTTTCAAGCTTGGGCCAGTGGACCTCGATTACGTCGAAGCGGCTAGGGTATTCCAGCAGTCGGTGCGCCTTGAGGAAGGCCAGGGCAGCGCGAGTGAGCCGTGCCTGACGGTGGGCGTCGACAGCTTCGGCGGGGCGATCGTCGGACGTGTTGCGACGGGTCTTCACTTCGACAAAGACGACAGTCTGGCCATCGACGGCCAAGATGTCGAACTCGCCATAGCGCGAGCGATGGCGGGTGAAGAGTATCTTGTAGCCAAGCCGGCGGAGATAGCGCGCGGCCTGCTTTTCGCCGCGCTCGCCGAGGCTGAGCGGTTGCCAGCGTTGCCGAAACCAGGTGGAGACCGACGCGGTAAGCGACATGGGCAGCGGCCCTCGCTGCAGGGTACGAACTAGGACGCGAGACGCAAACGACCCTGGCGGCCGCTACTTGGCCTTGGAGCGATCCACACGGCGTTCCTTGAGCCGGACGGCCTTGCCGGAACGTTCGCGGAGATAGTAGAGCTTGGCACGGCGGACGACGCCGCTACGTTTGACTTCGACTTTGGCAATGCGGGGCGAGTGGATGGGGAACTTCCGCTCGACGCCCTGACCAGCGACAATACGGCGGACCGTGAACATCTCGCTAGCTCCTGAGCCACTACGGGCGATCACAACGCCGGTAAAGACCTGGATGCGTTCCTTTTCGCCTTCCAGGATCTTGGTATGGACGTCGACCGTGTCGCCGATTTCGAATTGTAGCGGCTCTTCTTTGAGGCTAGACTGCTCGACGTGCTTGAGGATTTCTTGGCTCATCGTTGGTTTCCTTTATTCTCTTCATCCAACAGGTCGGCCCGACGCTGCTGGGTTCGCTTAAGGCTGTCTTGTTCTCGCCAGCGGGCTATCGCCTGATGATCGCCGCTGAGCAGGACTTCTGGGACTTCGAGGCCGCGATACTCGCGCGGCCTGGTGTACTGGGCATGTTCGAGCCGTCGATCGCTGGAAAGCTCGTTGGCCGAGAACGAATCGAAACGGCTGCTGTTTTCGTCTCCTAAAACTCCCGGCACAAGCCGGATCGTGGTATCAATGATCATCATGGCGGCGACTTCACCACCGTTGAGGATGAAATCTCCCACAGAGACTTCATCCGGCTGGAGGATGTCGCTGACCCGCTGATCAAAGCCTTCGTACCGTCCGCAGAGCAACAGGATTCGATCGTGGTTAGCCAACTCTTCGACAAGCGGCTGATCGAGTTTTCTGCCTTGTGGCGAGAGCATCACAAGATGCCCCGGCCGATTGCTCATTTTTTGGACTGCCTCGACGGCTTCAACAGCAGGCTCGGGCTTGATCACCATGCCCGCCCCCCCGCCAAAGGGGCGATCGTCGACACATTGGTGTTTGTCGCGGCTCCAATCGCGAAGGTTGTGTAAGTTGATCTCGACCAAGGAACGCTCGATGGCGAGCTTCAGCAAGCTCTGGGTCATGTAGCCGGAAAAGATATCCGGAAACAAGGTCAGCACATCGAATCGCATCGGGGCTTAGTCGTTCATAGGTCTTCGTTCACCAGTGGTTGTTCACTCTTCTGACTTGGACGATTCCTCGGCGGCCGCAGGCGCCTCTGCTGCAGGAGGAGCTTCGGCTGTCTCCTCGGCAGCAGAAGCTTCGGCGGCGGGCTGCTCGGGCTGAGGCTCTGCGGCCTTCTTTGGCAACGATGCCGGGGCACCTGGGCTGGGGACTGTTTTGGGGGCGGCAAGACGATCGAGCGCCTGCTGTTGTTGTTCGAGATGAGTGCCCTGGCTACCGTATTTCTTGATCAGCACGGCGCACTTTTCTGAGGGCTGTGCTCCGACGCTGAGCCAGTAATCGACTCGCTCTCTATCGAAAATCGCACGAGCGTCGGTCTCGGGCACACTGGTATCGTAGGTACCCAGTTCCTCGATCGGTCGACCGTCGCGGGGCGTGTTCTGATCGAACGCACAAATGCGGTAGAAGGGTCGGTGGGTACGACCCATTTTTTTCAGGCGGATTCTGACTGCCACGTGGCTCTCCTCGCGTGCTTAGTTGAGTGCCGCCACTGGCGGCCTGCGAATCGCACATTTTGGCAGATTCGAGGGCGAGTTGGCAAGGGGCAAAAGCGGCTGGAGGAGGTAGGCCCTTGGCTGGAGTCCCTGGCATTGAGCCCCCAGATGGCCCCCATGCCTGCTGCTAATTCTCGCCCTGACCGGGGCTAGTTGCCACGATTGTCCCGTTTGCGGCGGCGGAGTTCCTTGTCTCGCTGTTTTTTGAGCTTGGCCTTTTCTTTGGGGCTAAGCCGCTTGCCGGTCCCCTGTTTTTTTCGCGTCAGCTGACCGTTGGGGTTGGTCAGCGAGGCCTGCATTTCGCGGGCCATCTTCATCCGCTCGCGAATCCCTTTGCCGGC
The DNA here is from genome assembly GCA_020427155.1 of Planctomycetales bacterium. Classification (GTDB taxonomy): domain Bacteria; phylum Planctomycetota; class Planctomycetia; order Pirellulales; family Lacipirellulaceae; genus Bythopirellula. Next base: position 11,144 of record JAGQOW010000115.1, read on the forward strand.
CATCTGGGTCATCATCTGGGCCATGACGTCGAACTGCTTGACCAGATCGTTCACCTCGCTAGGCTCGACGCCCGAGCCGGCGGCGATGCGTCGGCGGCGGCTTTGGTCGATCAATTTGGTAGGGTTACGGCGTTCGGCGGGGGTCATCGAGTCGATGATGCCGAACAGCCGTTTCATGTCCTTTTCTGGATCGACGTCTCCCAAGGCGTCGGTCATGCTGCTCATGCCGGGAATCATGCCGAGCACTTTCTGCATGGGGCCGAGCTTCTTGATTTGCGAGAGCTGCTTCTTGAAATCGTCGAGCGTGAATTCGCCTTTGCGCAGCCGCTCTTCCTGGGCCTGCATCTCTTCGGCGTCGAATTCGCGTTGGGCTCTTTCAACGAGGCTGAGCATGTCGCCTTGTCCGAGGATGCGTCCGGCAAGGCGATCGGGGTGAAACTCCTCGATTGCATCGAGATGCTCGCCGGTGCCGATGAACTTCACGGGGACGCCGGTCACCTGTTTGACCGAAAGTGCGGCGCCGCCGCGGGCGTCGCCATCGAGCTTGGTGATGATGACGCCATCGAGTTCGAGCGCTTCGTTGAAGGCTTTGGCGCTGTTGACGGCGTCTTGGCCGGTCATGCCGTCGACGACCAGGTAGACCTGATTGGGATTGCACTGACGGTCGACGCGTTCGAGCTGTTTCATCAGCTCGTCGTCGACATGCAGCCGGCCGGCGGTGTCGAGGATCACGACGTTGGCGCCGAGCTGCTTGGCTTCTTTGACCGCGGCGTTGCAGACCTTGACGGGGTCTTGTTCGCCGCGATCGGAAAAGACGGGAATATCGAGTTGCTCGCCCAACACATGAAGCTGATCGATGGCGGCAGGGCGCTGCAGGTCGGCGGCGACCAGCAACGGCGCGCGGCCCTGTGCTTTCAGATACCGACCGAGTTTGCCGCACGTGGTCGTTTTGCCCGATCCTTGCAGGCCGCACATCATCAGCACCGACACGTCGGACTTGCCGAGCAGGTGCATCGAATGGTCGACCGGGCCCATCAGCTGGACCAGCTCTTGGTAGACGACGCCGACGACTTGCTCGCTGGGATTAAGCGATTTGAGCACCTTTTCGCCAACGGCTTGCTCGGTGACGCGGCTCATGAACTGGCGGACGACATCGAAACTGACGTCGGCCTCGAGGAGCGACTTTTCGACGAGTTTGAGCCCCTCGCGCATGTTCGCTTCGGTCATTTTTCCATGACCACGAAGCGTCTTGAATGCGGAGGAAAGTCCGTTCTGCAGGGCGTCAAACATGGGGTTTTGCCGAATTGCTGGGGAGCCGAGCCGGGTGGGATCGGGAAGAGGAGGGCCAAACAGGCGATTCTAGCGGATTGGAGTGGTTTCGAGCAATGCTCGAGCAGGGTCGGGAACTCGGCCACGCGGCTGGCTGTTCCCAGGGCGGTGCGCGTATCAACCGACATTACCGGCACAATGCGATCGACCCCGCAAGTGAAGTGCGCGAGCGAAGGCACTCGGGCGTTTATTGCCAGGAGCCGAGTGGACAACGGCTGGAATATACCGCATGAACCTATAGGGGATTGCTCCGCAACCCGCTGGCTGGGTAAGGGGGATTGTCTGCAGGCAAGATTGTCTGCGGGCTGGGCACTAAGCAACTAATCATCTCGCGCAGAGAGCTGTTTGAAATGACCGATTCCTTAACGAATCTGACACCATCGCCTGTCTCGGCCAACGGGAATCTTGGTTCCCTTGAGGTCGTTCTCTCCGCACCGTCGGCCGCGGAAAAAGAATCGGTCGTGCCCGTGCGATTTGTGCCTGTCGAGCCGCAAACGTCTGAGGACTTGGGACTGGGCGACGCCGATTTGGAATCGCTGGTGCTGAAGTTATTGCTCTATCGGGGCACCATGAGCGGCCGGGGCATCGCCGAGCAGCTGCAAGTGCCCAGGCCAATCGTGGTCGAGGTTCTAGAAAGATTGCGGGCCGAGTTGCTGATTGCGATCAAGGGCTCTTCGGGGCTGGAAGACTACATCTTCCAATTGACCGAAGCGGGATACGACCGCGGGCATCGTCTGGCCAAGCAGTGCAGCTACTGCGGAGTCGCGCCGGTGCCGCTCGAGGCTTACATCCATGGCATCGAGCAGCAGTCGTTGCAGCAGAGCCGACTGACGATCGATAACCTGCGAGCAACATTCAGTGATTTGCGACTGGACGCCACCTTTGTGAGCCAATTGGGACAAGCGATCAACGATGGTCGTGGCCTGTTCTTGTATGGCCCGCCGGGCAACGGCAAAACGAGCGTTTCGGAACTGGTCGTGAACTCGTTTGGCGAGTTTGTCTGGATTCCGCACACGATTACGGTCGACGGCGAACTGGTGCGACTCTACGATCCGCGCAGCCACCAGGCGGTAGATATTCCCGAGCTTCGAGAAGCGAAGTTTGATCGTCGTTGGATACTGATTCATCGCCCGACGATCATCGTCGGCGGTGAGTTGACGATGGAACAGCTCGATCTGCAATTCAACGGGCAAACGGGCATTTGCGAAGCACCGGTACAAATGCGGGCCAATTGCGGCGCGCTGGTGATCGACGACTTTGGCCGACAGCGGATGCCGACCTCCGAATTGCTCAACCGGCTGATCGTGCCGATGGAAAAGCACTTGGATTATCTCAACCTCTCGAGCGGCCGGCAGGTGTCGGTGCCGTTCGACATGCTGCTGGTGTTTTCGACCAACCTGGAGCCGCGCGACCTGGTCGACGAAGCCTTTCTGCGTCGAATCCCTTACAAGATCGAAGTAAACGGTCCCGACCGCGACGAGTTCTTGGATCTGTTTGTCGAGTTGGCCGGCAAGATGGGCTGCCAGTGCGAGAAGACGTCGCTCGACTATTTGCTAGAAACGCACTATCGCCCGGTGAATCGGCCGCTGCGTTACTGCCATCCGCGAGATTTGCTGCGACAAATTCGCAACTTCTGCAAGTTCCACGACCGGCCGCTAGAAGTATCGCGAGAGACGCTAGACGTGGCGGTGCGAAACTATTTTGCCGGGCTATAGCTGCTCTCGCCGAGGCGCAGGGCAATGTTCTGCCCAGGAGGTGCAACTCTTGGGTTTTAAAGCAGACGTTGGCGTTTCACGCTTGTGCATTCCCCCAACGGAGATACGCAACGTAGTCCAGATACGTAGGGTGTGCCAACGTGCCTAACGTCTGCGATCACCCGGTCGCCGCGAGCGATTCTCCATTTGAAAACGCGCCGTCGGCGACTCGGCGTGCATCGCTTTGTTATCCGGCATCAAACGTGATTAGCGCAGCGTAGTCGGAACTTGTTGCCCATCTGCAACGAAAGTTACATTGCCGTTGGCCACAGTAACGCGAACATCAGCAACAGCAGGGTCGATCGACGCAACCGTGACCCCATCCACAATCAATGAGGCAGGTCGAACGACAATTGTCCGCCTTCCAGACCTGATTGTCGCAGTGTCCTTGGAGAACTGAGACGAAAGGTAAATCGAATCAGACTGCGTCATTACAGAGCGACCTGATTGCAATGTGCCACCAGCAGAGCCTCCAGAAATTGCGGCAAGTGCTAGCATGCAACAGATTGCGAACACAGGCAGAACTAAGATCGTCG
>JAGQOW010000116.1 GCA_020427155.1 Planctomycetales bacterium
TGTGAATTGGACGGGCAGTCCCGGAGAGTATTGGGTCTTGTCTGCCAATGTTGAGGAAGGCGGCATGTTCGACGGTTGGGGACGCCGGGTTGTAAGATTCCCTGTCGATGGTCATCCCGACATGTGCAACGCCGTGATGAACATAACCGGGGATGCCCGCGATGAAGTCGTCGTCTGGGATCAATCCGAGATGTGGGTCTATACTCAGGATGACAATCCTATGACGGGGCGACTCTATGAGCCAAATCGCAATCCGCTCTACAACTATTCCAACTATCAGACCACAGTTTCTCTACCGGGTTGGTCGAAATGATCATTCTCACACTAATCGGTTGATTCTAGGTAGAGCCCAGCGCTTAGTATAGAGAGACTTCAACCCTTCAAATATTGCTGCTTGAGAGTGAGTATTGAGTTCTGAATCTTACATCTGGCACAGAAGTATAGATGTCGACCGGAAGAAACGGTGATCGTCGTATCTGCATCGGTCATTCCGACCGTAGCGAGTTCTGGCGTTTCCATTCTTTGGGCGGTTGGAACAAATGTCAGCAAGTTGCGTCCTATCTGAACTTGCAGAGGTGTCCCTTCGAAGTACACACCTCACGCGGTTCGCCTAGGCTCTGAGCTGCTGAGAGCGATGCATCCTGATGCGCGAGAGAATAAGTTAGATTGCCTTCGGTGATTCTCACAGTCCAGTCTTCGCACAAGATAGTTCAGAGAATTTCGATGGCGATGCTTACGGCCCCACCAAGCGTTAACTATAGGCAGTAATACCAAAAATGAGTAACAACTGAGGCACTTTGCACTGGCCGACGCAAGCCAAATCCATCCGACGTGACCTAGACATTTTGACGGCGCAAGCAATCGCGAAAAGCTCTGAGCAGGCGGCTTTGAAACCGGTACGGATTCCAAACCACGGCAATAGTGCGCATCGGTTTCTTTCCCGTGAAAGAACGATAAACACGCCTGTCACTTTGGTCCCGAAATCGGGCCATCTCCGGTATCATCGAGACGCCATGTGAAAGTGAAACCAATTCCTGCACCATCGCTAGCTGGCTGGTCCTCTCAACGGCCACTGGCTGAAATGATCGCTCTCGACAGAACGACACGATGTTGTCAGACAAACAGTGTGCTTCATCGAGTAGGACGAACGGATAGGGTTCCACATCTTTTAGGCGAATAGTCTTTTTCTCTCCTAGCGGGTGGCCAGGCGGTACGACAAGCAACAACTCTTCCTCAAATAGTTCCTCAACTTCAAGGTACTTAGCCGCCAAAGGCAACGCCAAAATAGCCAAGTCAATCTCTCCTTGTCTACAGTTCTTCAGGAGTGCTTCAGTTGTGTTCTCTTGGACAAGAAGTGTTGCCTTCGGGTGGTCTTGGGAAAACTGGCTCAATACCTTCGGCAAGAAATAAGGTGCTACTGTCGGGATGGCACCTACACGCACGCGACCGCTTTGCCCATCGTCCGTAATCTCAGCTTTGGTGTCTTCCAACATCGTTAGCACTTGCTGCGCCCGAGACTGCAATAGAGTGCCAGCTTCCGTCAGGGCGACCGAGCGCGTCTTGCGCTCGAACACGGGTTGGCCAAGCTCCTCCTCCAGTTTTTGGATCGATCGGCTCAAGGCAGGCTGTGATATCGCCAAGTCCTCAGCCGCGCGGGTGAAATTCTGTCGCTCGGCAACCTGAAGAAAGTAGCGTAGCTGGTCGAGATCCATCAGCCCCTCCGAAATCATGCATTGCATGCATCGCACCTATGCGATTAATGCATTGGAATTATAAACAGCTTACCACAATACTACAGTGGCATTAATGCAACAGCCATCGAAAGTACTTGTTTTCAGCACTCACATCCCTCACAAAAACATCAAAGGAAAGGAACTACTGATGACTCAACAATCACGATTCTACCGCCTAATGACGCTTCTCCTGTCAGCAGTAGGCTTTGCCCAGCAGAACCAGACAGTCACTGCAAACGAGCAACAGGATAAGCAGGCTCAGCCCGTTTCCAAGTGTCCCATTATGCATGGTTCCATCGGACCTGGTGAGCGTGACACGGCTGCCGGACAGTACTCAAACCGAGACTGGTGGCCCAACCAGTTGAATCTGGAGATCCTGCATCAGAATTCGGCGAAGAGCAATCCGCTGGGCAATGAGTTCAACTATGCCGAGGAGTTCAACAAACTTGACCTCAATGCTCTGAAGCACGACCTCGAAACACTAATGACCGATTCCCAGGACTGGTGGCCAGCCGACTACGGACACTACGGTCCTTTGTTCATTCGCATGGCCTGGCACAGCGCGGGAACTTATCGGGTCGCTGACGGTCGTGGCGGCGCCAGTGACGGCACACAACGTTTTGCTCCTCTCAATAGTTGGCCTGACAATGCCAACTTGGACAAAGCCCGTCGGCTGCTCTGGCCTATCAAGCAGAAATATGGAAACAAAATCTCGTGGGCCGATTTGATGGTCCTGGCTGGGAACGTCGCTTTGGAGTCGATGGGTTTTGAAACGTTCGGCTTTGCGGGAGGTCGCGAAGATGTGTGGGAGCCTCAGCAGGACGTCTACTGGGGACCGGAAACCAAATGGCTGGGAGGCGAACGCTATATGGCCGACAAGGGAATCCTCGACAATCCGCTCGCCGCTACCCAGATGGGACTAATCTACGTTAATCCGGAAGGGCCCAAGGGAGAACCGGACCCTGTCGCTGCAGCCAAAGCAATTCGCGAAGCCTTCGGCAATATGGCAATGAACGACGAGGAGACGGTCGCCCTGATTGCCGGTGGACACACCTTCGGCAAAGCACACGGCGCAGCCAGCCCAGCCGAGTATGTCGGCCCTGAACCAGAGGGTGCAAGTCTAGAAGAGCAAGGCCTCGGCTGGAAAAACACCTATGGCAAAGGCAACGCTGGCGACACGATCACCAGCGGCTTGGAGGGCGCATGGACGACCACACCCGCCCAGTGGTCGCACGATTATTTCGATCATCTGTTTGGATACGACTGGGAACTCACCGAGAGTCCCGCGGGAGCTCATCAGTGGAAGCCCAAAGGCAACTCGGCCGAGGGACTCGTTCCAGATGCTCACGATCCGCAGAAATCCCACGCCCCGATGATGTTCACCACCGACCTGGCACTGAAAACGGATCCAGCCTACGCCAAGATTTCGCGGCGTTTCCACGTGCATCCAGAAGAGTTCGAGAACGCCTTCGCCAAGGCGTGGTACAAACTAACCCACCGCGATATGGGCCCCGTTTCGCGGTTACTGGGCCCCGAAGTCCCCGAGCCGCAACTGTGGCAGGATCCCGTTCCAACGGTCAATCATGCATTGATTAACGAACAGGATGTCGCGCAACTCAAACATGCAATTCTCAATTCGGAGCTGTCGATCTCAGAGCTGGTGTCCACCGCTTGGGCGTCAGCTGCCACCTTTCGAGGGAGCGATATGCGTGGTGGTGCCAACGGAGCCCGCATTCGCCTCGCCCCTCAGAAGGATTGGGAGGTTAACGATCCAGCTAAACTGGCGAACGTTCTCACGACGCTCGAGAAGATTCAAACGCAATTCAACAGCAAGCAGACAGGCGGCAAACAAGTGTCGCTGGCAGACTTGATCGTGCTAGGCGGATGTGTTGCCATCGAGGAGGCTGCCAAGCAGGCCGTACACGACATCACCGTTCCGTTTGCCCCCGGTCGCACCGACGCCTCACAAGAAATGACGGACGTTGAAGCGTTCGCCGTGCTGGAGCCGAAATCAGATGGCTTTCGCAACTACCTGGGCAAGCAAGTCGATCGACCCGCGCCTGAGCTTCTGGTAGATCGAGCGCAGCAACTGACGCTCACAGCTCCCGAAATGACCGTGCTCGTCGGCGGCCTGCGGGTGCTTGGCGCGAACACAGGCGATGGTCCGCTGGCCGAATTGGGCGTATTGACCAAAAACCCAGGAACGTTGACCAACGAATTCTTCGTCAACCTACTGGACATGAATACCCAGTGGCAGAAATCCAAAATCTGCGAACACTTTTATGAGGGACGGGATCGAAAGACCGGGCAGCTCAAATGGACTGCCACTTCCGTCGATCTCATTTTTGGTTCCAACTCGCAATTACGAGCTATCGCGGAAGTGTACGCAAGTAATGGCGGGCAAAAGAAATTCGTGCACGATTTCGTATCGGCCTGGAACAAGGTCATGAATCTGGATCGCTTTGACCTAGATCCGGCTCTGCGAAACGGATCTCAACGTGTGGCGCTCAGTCAACGTTAACAAAGCAACGTTTGGCGATTGTCGGATTGGTTGCAATTGATGAGAAACTTGATCCGCTGGTTCACGCCAGCAGGTCGTTTCAATTCCACGTAGAATTTGTATCTATCTCACATTCGGAAACGCGATGCTTCAATTCCAGAGATGGATTGTAATCGTGGTGCTTGGTAACGGTGCTTCATCTCCCGAAAAAACATCGATGGACCAACCGCCGGCACGAAGACGAATTGCGAACTGCGGGAGGTCGTCTTCACGACACAAGTTCGGTCGCTCACTTAAGCGAGCCATCGCCCTCCTGGTCCACCTGGAGACGCAAACGTTCGACACTTCGTCGCCGCTAACTGGTGGCCCCCAAGTACTTGCGCGACGGTGCTCCGATTCTGGTAGAACTCCGCGATCCGACTTAATTGACTTGTGCTGGAGACAACCTCATACTGGTGACGGTCCTGTCGGAGGAAACCGCTGCTTTTCTACTGTATACCGTGGGGCACTAGCAGGCCCCTAGTGAAATGGAATTGGCGCCGAAAGCCCTTTGCTCTTTCGGCCTCCTCCCCTCTTTCACGGCACAACTTGAGACGTTCGGTTACGGGTGGCAGGTGAGTACGGCTGCGCGATCGATACGTGTCTCTTCGCACCTGGGAGCTTACCTGAATGTCTCGCATGAACCGCTTTGATTGGCTCTCACGCCAAGCGTGCCGTCGTTCTCATACCTTCTCCCACCACGATCGTCGCCTGCGCGTCGAAGCGCTGGAAGATCGGCGGCTGCTCTCAATCACGGTCGACACGCTCGTTGATGAAAACGACGGCATCGGTATCGGGACTGGAACATCGCTCCGCGACGCGATTGCCGCGGCCACGCCGGGGGAGACGATCGACTTCTCCGTGACCGGCACGATCAACCTCACGCTGGGTCAACTCACGATCGGCCAGGATCTGACGGTTGCCGGTCCGGGCGCTGAGGATCTCATTATCGATGCCGGCGACAATTCACGCGTCCTACAGGTTACCGGCGGCACGGTTAATGTGAGTGGGCTTACCTTTACTAACGGATACCTAGTCGGTGCCGATGGTGGCGGAATATTGAATTCTGGCAATTTGACGATTTCGTCGAGCGTTGTTTCGAGCAATGTGGTGGCTAATGCCGGCGCTCAAGGCGGAGGGATCTATAACTCCGGCACACTGGAGGTGATCAATAGCGAGATCACCAATAACTTCTCCACCCTGCAGGGAGGGGGTATCTACAACATCGGAACCGCCACGATTACCGGCAGCAGTATCATCGGCAATCATACTCCGAGTAATGGGGGTGGAATTCTTAACGGCTCCAGCGGCAGTATCGAGATCGTTCGCAGTACGATTAGTGGAAACGGTTCGCTGAATGCGCGCGGTGGCGGCCTCCAAACCGCTGGAACGGGTAGTGCCACAATCTCAGAAAGTACGTTCACCGGTAATTACGCGGCTGTTGGCGGCGGTGCAATCATGGCAAGAGGGTCGGGGACCCTGGATGTTACTCTCTCGACCTTCAGCGGAAATACCTCCTACGGCTATGGAGGAGGCATCGCCGCCGATGGCAGCACGACAACCATTAGCCACAGCACGATCACCGGCAATTCGGCAACAAACTCTGGTGGAGGGTTCTACACCATCACGAGCGTGAATACGCCGAACATTACACTCAGCCACAGCATCGTATCGGGGAATACGGCGCCAGTCGCCAGCGAAATCAACCGGGTTTCGGGCACGTTTACGCTCGACGAATACAACCTGCTCGGCAGCAACTCGGCAACCAACGCCCAAGCCTTTGCCGGAGTCGCGGCCGGCGTGACCGACATCACGGCCACCAGCGATGGCACCGACCCGACGGCACTGGCGTCCATCCTCGACACCACGCTGGCCAACAACGGTGGTTCGACGCTTACACACGCCCTTTTGCCCGGCAGTCCGGCGATCGATGCCGGCAATGCGGCTATTGCTTCGCCCCCGGCCAACGACCAGCGCGGCGCGCCGTTTGCGCGAATCGCTGGCGGCACCATTGATATCGGCGCCTACGAATTGCAATCGCTGACTCTGGTGGTCGACACGCTCGACGATGTGGTCGATGGTGACTACACGGCGAATAACTTCAGCCTCCGCGAAGCGATCGAGTTGACCAACGCCAACCCGGGCGCCGATACGATCACGTTCGACGCCGCGCTCAATGGCGGTTCGATCCTGATGGACGATGCCTCCGGTGAAATGCTGATCACCGATGCGGTGACCATCGACGCGACTTCCCTGACCAGCGGCATCACCATCGACGCGGGCGACGGCACGGACGACATCTTCAACACCAACGATGGTTACCGCATCTTCTTGATCGACGACGGAACTGCCGCACTGATCGACGTGGAGATTAGTGGCCTAACGCTCACGGGCGGCGACACTCTGGCTCCAGTCAATGGTGGCGCCATTCTCAATCGAGAGAATTTGGTCCTCGCATCGAGCACTATCTCGGGCAATGCGGGTGCTCGCGGAGGAGGAATCTACAGCTACTCGGGCACAACGATTATCAATAGGAGCACGCTGTCGGGCAACGATTCCTTCACCGGAGGGGGCGGCATCTACCAATACGGCGGCGCCCTGACCGTCACGGAGAGCACTATCTCGGGAAACTCGGCCAAGCTCGGCGGGGGCATTGGCGTGTACCAAAGCGATGTGAGCATCACAAGGAGCACTCTATCGGGCAACTCAGCGGTCTTGCGTGGCGGCGGTTTCAATCAGTACCAGGGCATGGCAACTTTTTCGCACAGCCTCATCACTGGCAATACCGCCCCGACGTCAAGTGAGATCGAGGTCGCATTTACCGGCGGAGGCTCAGCTACTTTCGATGCCTTCAACTTGTTGGGGAACAGCAGCAAGACAACTGCGCAGTCGTTAGTCGGCGTCACTGTGGGCGCCACCGACATCCTGGCAACCAGCGACGGCACCAATCCCACGGCCCTGACCGCGATCCTGAACACCACGCTGGCCAACAACGGCGGACCGACGCTCACCCATGCCCTGGTAGCCGGCAGCCCGGCCATCAACGCCGGCGATGTCGGCGCGATGGCAGGGATGGGAGGTGTACCGGAGTACGACCAACGTGGTTTTCCGTTTGGACGCGTGCGAGAGGGACGCATCGACATCGGTGCCGTGGAATCGGGCCCGTTATCGCTGGTCGTCGACACGCTGGTCGACGAATCGGACGGCGACTATTCCACGAACGATCTCAGCCTGCGCGAAGCCGTCGAACTGGCCAACGCCAATTCCGGCGCCGACTCGATCACTTTCGATGGCAGTCTGGCAGGTAACACGATCACTCTGGCACTGGGACAACTTGAGATTTCCGATAGCGTGACGGTCACCGGCCTGGGGGCGGATCAGCTTACCATCGACGCCGGTGGTGCCTCTCGCGTCTTACGGATCACCGGTACCACGACGGCCGACATCAGTGGGCTTACGCTCACTGGTGGCAACGTTGGCCGAGGTGGTGGCATCCGCAACGAAGCCTCCGCCACAACCACGCTCACAGACATGGTGGTCACCGGCAACACGGCGACTACCACGGCCAACGACGCCGGCGGGGGTATCTACAATTTGGGCAACCTGACGATCGTCGGCAGCACGGTTACCGGCGACATGGCGCCTAATGGCTCCGCTAGAGGAGGCGGCATCTGGAGTGATAACACCGTTACCATTTCCGACAGCACGCTTTCCGGGAATTTTGCCGCTGACGGTGGTGGTGGTATATGGAACCAAAATGGCACACTTACGATTGCCAACACCACGCTTACGGGCAACTCGGCTGACGGAGGGGGGGCACTGTTCAGCACTGGAGGTACGACCAGTATCAGCCATAGTACGATTACCGCCAACACGGCAATCGTCGCAAGCGGCGGCGGCATCTATGTGGGTGGCGGCGCTTTGACACTCAGCCACAGTCTGGTTTCCGGCAACACAGCCGCCGCTGGTAATGAAATCAATAGGACTGGTACTGCCGTTGTCACCCTGAACGACTACAACCTGTTCGGCGACAGCAGCCAGACCACCACCCAGGCCATATACAGCACCTTCGCCGGTGCCACGGACATCCTAGCCACCAGCGACGGTACGAATCCCACGGCGCTGACCTCGATCCTCAACACCACGCTGGCCGACAACGGTGGGCCAACTCTGACGCACGCTCTGGTGGCCGGCAGCCCGGCCATCAACGCGGGCGATCCGGCGTTTACCACGCCGCCTGACTACGATCAGCGCGGCGCTGGCTTCCCACGCGTTGTCAACGTCGTGGACATTGGAGCGATCGAGTCGCTCTCGAATCTGATTGTGGACACCCTGGCGGAGGAAAGTGACGGCGACTACTCGGTCGGCGACCTCAGCCTGCGCGAAGCGGTCGAGTTGGCCAATACCAACCCCGGAGCAGATACGATTACGTTTGCCGTTACCGGGCAGATCGACATCGCCAGCCAATTGCCCACGATTACTGACGCGGTGACGATTACAGGCCCGGGGGCCGCTCTCTTGACCATCGACGCGGGCGACGGCACGGACAACACGTTCAACACGGGTGACGGCTACCGCATCTTTAACATCGACGACGGCACGGGAGCTCTGATCGACGTGGAGATCAGTGGCCTCACGCTCACCGGCGGCGATGTAGCAGGAGATGGCGGTGCGATATTCAATCGCGAAAACCTCACCATCAACAACAGCACGGTTAGTGGGAACTCCGCTACAAACGCTGGCGGAGGCCTCAGCAACAACACGAGTGGCACCGTCACCGTCACTGGCAATACCATCTCGGGCAATACGGCGGGTTATCAAGGCGCAGGCATCAACAATGCTGGCACTGCGATCATTACCTCGAGCACCATCTCCGGCAACTACGGCAGTGCTTATGGAGGTGGAATCTGGAGCAGTAATTCGCTGACTATTACCAATAGCACCATTGCAGATAACAGTGCAAACTTTGGCAGCGGTATGCAAGTCGCGGTTGGCATTGCCGACGTGACGAGCAGTACGATCTCAGGCAATATGGCCAGCAGCGGAGGCGGTATTTACATCGATGGTGGAGCTTTGACAGTCACAAATAGCACGATTTCAGGGAATTCGGCCACTTCTCTAGGTGGCGGCATTCGTGTTGATGGTGGCACGGTTTCAGTCAGCAAGAGTACGATCACAGGAAATACGGCTGGCTTATCAGGAGGGGGGATCCATACCTATCGGGGTGATACGACGCTCAGTCACAATTTGATTTCAGGGAATTCGTCCGCCTCCGGCAGCGAGATCTTTTTCGACAAAGTAACAGGCACGATTAGTGTCGACGACTACAACCTGATCGGCGACAGCAGCAAAACGACGGCCCAGGCTTTATTTGCCGTCGCCGCCGGGGCCACTGACATCACAGCTACTAGCGACGGCACCAACCCCACGGCCTTGGCCTCGATACTCGACACGACCCTGGCCGACAACGGCGGACCCACGCTCACCCACGCGCTAGTGCCCGGCAGCCCGGCCATTGATGCCGGCGATCCGGCTGCAGTAGCCGGCGTAGGCGACGTACCTCTCTACGATCAACGTGGTATTGGCTTCGGCCGTGTGAAGAATGGCCGCATCGAAATCGGTGCCTTCGAGAGTGAACCGCCATCTGCTGATTTCGACAGCGATGGTTTTATTACGGGCTTCGACTTCCTCTTGTGGCAGATTGGTTTCGGCACAACGGCACCAAGTGCCACCAAGTCCGACGGAGATGCCGACAACGACTCCGATGTGGATGGCAACGACCTGAGTATCTGGGAGTCGCAACTTGGCACGGCCGCGCCGCTGGTTGTGAGCTTTGCTGCTTCTGAAAGTTCCTCGTCCGCCGAATTGGCAACAGTCTTCGAGGCAGCGCCCGAGGCGCTGGCTGAAACAACCGTTGTAGTCACACCAATTAGAACCGACGACCTCGACTTGCGAAGACTGTTCACCAACTCGTTCTGGCACGCCACCGGTCGTGAGGTCAGGGAATCGTTGAACGCGCTCTCGGACCAGATTGCCGAGACGAAACACGATGCGCACGAATTAGCGCAATCCGTAGGTGTGGTCTGGTCGGACTTTGGCGACCGAGTACATGAGTTTAGCGAAGGATTAGACAACCTGGTACATCGCCATCGGGGTCTTGAAGCACAATGTGCTGAGGAAGTCGACGAAGCCTTTGCCTCGATTGCCGATTGCGAAGAATGGGGAACGATTTAGCGAGCATTTTGGCTCAACGTGGCGCTTAATTAGTGCGGTAAATCGCCCAGAATCTAAGGTCTCTTAGGGAGTCCATTGCGGAATACCAATTGACCGAGGTGAGGTCCACAGCAAATAGAGTCTTACCTAGCTCGCTGAGGTGCATCGCCGAATGGCATCTATGAGGAAGCCTCCTCGGGTAGGCTTCCTTCAAAGATTCACTTAGATTTCCGCAACATGTTGTCCTAAACTGAAATAGGTGAAAGATGCCCTCCTTGCTTAGATGGAGTTGATGCTGACGCTCGTTGGCGAGTTGTACGCCATCGAGCGCGAAGCGAAGGAGCTGACGACGGTCTTCGCCTGACCGTGCGCCAGGAACGAAGTGTGCCGATCCTGGCAAAGATCAAGACGTGGCTCGACGCTGAGCAAGAGATCGTCTTGCCTCGTAGCCCGATCGCCACGGCGATCACCTACGCCCAGAATCAGTGGCAAGCACTGACAACCTACACCACGCAGGGCTTTCTGAATATCGACAACAACGCCAGCGAGCGGGCGCTGAAGCGGGTGGTGTAAATGGCAGTCGAAGGCGTGAAAGTTTTACCGCCTTATAAACGTTGATTCTGGGAGGCCCAACTCCTGCAGCTTGTCCGCACCATCGGCAAACAACTCAAGGTAGGTCTGGCGATGATTCTGATACCATTCTTCGAACAATTTGCGATCTGAACCTGTCGCTTCCTTTGCTTCGTCAATAAGTCCTTTGAGGCAATCGACTAACAGCTCCTGTGCATCATTGGATTTGCGTTGGCTATGCCAAATTTTGGCTAACAAGCTCATCTCCTGCGATCGCCGCCAGTCTGTGTAAGATTCGCGAAGTTTGAGAAATAGTCGTTCCGCAGTTTCAAGGTCACCACATGTGTACGCAGTTGTACCAAGTGTTCCGTAGCCCGAGTTGTGATCCCAATGCGGTTCCAATGTTCGAATAATCAACGGCACATCGGACGCGACTCCGATTTCTATCATCGATTCGATAAAGGCGTCAAACTGTTTTGAAGGGCCTAGCTCGCCGTAGGCTTTGCTCTGCATTTCCTCCGGCAATGTGCTGATGGCATCAAGCAAGGTTCGATACACTCTTACGAGAGACTCAGCCTTTGATTCACGGCCAACCTGCTCACACGCCGTGGCGTAATCGATACTCCTCGTTACGAGCGGACTTCGCCAATCTTCCAGTAGAGCTTTCCTTCGATCCAGAGTGCCCTCGACACATTCACTTAACAGTTTGTCGTAGGCTTTAACGATCGAGCCTGGTGAAAGTGGTTCTGGCACATGCTCAAGGTTTCTCTTGCGATTCTTCGCAGTAGCGAAGCCGAGCAATTTTCGCCCCACATGGACCTTGAGCACCGCCCCAATGTACTCATCTTCAGGCATCACGGACGCCGGGTACCAGAGACTGTCACCACTATCTAGGACTGCCCAGCCCTCTTCATTGTTCATCTTGGCAGAAGCAATGGCCACAAGTCGGCGACCATACTTCAGTTCTGGCGGTATCTCGACTACCCGACTAACGTCCACATTCGTAAGTGGATCATGTGGCCACTGTTTCAGCATAGCTTCATATTCTGCCGCACCGTCGACCTCTGATTCCTCAAGATTTAATTCCCAACAGCAATGAATGGCGTAACAGTCTTCAGGTGGGCGTTGATGCATTTTGTACCTAAAGAAGCACCAAGTTGCACTTCCTACCAGCCCACAGTCAACGTCATCAGCTTCCAGCCCCCAAAAGTCAGCGAGACGATACTTGATCAGCCACAGCGACGTTTCTTCACCTGCTGATGGCCAATAGATCGTACGATGATCCAAGACTTCCAGCTCATCTGGAGGACGACCAAGTTCGTTTGGATGTGCTAGCCAATTCGCAAATTCTGCTTTGGCTTGGAATTCGGGATTACCTGCTTCTTGCGGAACAACATCTTCCCTTTCAAGCTCAGTCAGGTATCGGATCGCTGTAGCCGAATGGTTGATGTCCAGGCAGTAATCTCGCAGCATCTGAAGCCCAATCTCCTGACCTAGCTTGGCAGATGCCCATGCCGCTTCGATACGAACTCCGGTATCGGCATGTTCTCTCGCAAGACCGAGCAATTCATTACGTGCAGAGTGATCCAAAAATGGAAGAGAAGCTGTCGCCGAATGGGCGTAGCTAAATTCGTCAGGGTCACGACTCGTTAGCCACGCTCTTAGTTGTGCGTACCCCTGATCAGTGTCGAAAGGATGTACCTCCAAATCGCCTTCGATGGCTATGCGGTTTGCAGAATCGAGGAACGATACGCCGATGAACTCGGGTGGTATCGGATTGGCCAGGGAGCGGTAGATGAGGTCACGTTGCGGATGGCCATCCGAGATTGCAGCCAAAACGACACTCCACATATATCCATCTGGCTTCAACGGAATCCGAGCAGCCTCGACAATCGTCTCGGCTCCCTCCTGAGTTCCATAGAGGGCGAGCATCTTGAGTAGGAACAGAAGGTCGTCAGCCGTGTCTTCGGTAGGATCGGCTTTGAGTACGTGGAAAATGCGAATAAGCTGGGGAATTCCGTCCTCTGCCAACACATCAAACGCCGGCGCTTCTCGCCCATCGACGTCCTGGAATAGTCCTACGAGCGTATACAAAGGCGATTTGTAGCCACCTGTGCCAATCTCTTCGTGAGGGAGTCGAGATAGTGCTTCAATAATCGCCCGTGCGTCTTTCTTGGACCGAATCTTGTAATCCCGTAGTGGGCGAAGTGCTTCGTCCAAGTCGCCACCTGGAGCCAGGCCACGCTTGAGGGCACGCTGCAACGAACTTGAAAACACCGCATCGTCTCCTTCGTTGTTCTGCTGCGATGAAACCTCTCTGTCACCACACCCTAAAGCCGTGCCGAAAAGCAAGGCAATCAACGTCACACGTACCATGGAAACCATTTAGCTGGATTCTGCGACAAGCGAATAGTGAGCAACTCAAGCAAAACGAACATTCTAGCGACTATCCGCTTTTCCTTGAATCCTCTTGCCGCATGAGCTGCGATAGTTCTTGCGATAGTATTCTACAGAAAGCATCACGTGATCCTGAGAGGCAAGCGACCTCTTTTGTAGAACTGGCTAGCCGTTTTACGGTGTACACGAATTCCGTACGGAAACGCCGCGACAGCCTTGAAAGACACGTTTCCTTCATCGCCCTTCTTCACAACAGTGCCAGCTCTCCTCTTCTCTGGTACGCGTTTCGCTATTTGGCGTCCAGCCTCGACGCCTTTCAGGCCGATCTGTGGGCACAGTCTGTTGACCTCCCAGGCTGTTTGCCTTCTATAGTAAACTGTTGTAAGAGGTTACAAAAATAGGGAAATCGACTGGTCGGCTGCGGAGCCGTTCAGGCCGCAATTTGAGGGCGTACCGAACACTGAACTTTGGCCTCCCCGATTGTTCTCTTATCTCTCTTTGACTGGATCACGACCGTGCGAAAAATTCTTCCGTTCGGCGGGTGCCGAAAGCTTAGAGTTGACGCACCAGAAACGAGAGGACACTAGGATGATTGAACAAGCCCCTATAATTCTGCGGCTGCTGAGACAGCTCTTCAACCGCTGCTGATTGGAGTCGATAGCTTCGCCGCACTGCTCCAGGTATCGACCCGGACTATTTGGCGACTCGTAAACAGACCAAGCGAGGGCATTGCAGAACCTGCCGACGACCGGCCTGGCTCAGTCGAACGGCAGCTCAGAAAAATCCCGCTCTGGGAGTGAGCACGAGTCCCCGGAATCCTGGGAGTGCCCTGGGAGTGAATCAAGGGACGCAGATAGGCAATCTGTGTCATCTGGTGGCAATGAGGGGGTCTTGTCCCTAAACGACGAAACCCCTGCTACTGACAGGGGTTATCGCAAAATTTCGTCGTCTGACAATGGTTGTCAAAAGTGGAGGCGGCGGGAATCGAACCCGCAGACCGAGTGCCATTCTACACTGGAAAACAAGGTGTTTTGTGCATCTCAAAAGGGGTTGGCAGCGGACTGGCAGCGGTTCCATTGTCAGCAGCCAATACACTCCGACAATGACACTGAGAACATGCGGGAGCTTGCTGCAATTGCGGCTGCCTGGCTGCAATTGCCTGATTCGATTCGTAAGCTCATTGTTGCTCTGGTAAAGCACACCCTTGACTAGGCGAAGTGGAGTGCCGTTCGCTATAGCCTAAGACGACTAGAATGCACGGACCGCCGCTGATGACA
>JAGQOW010000117.1 GCA_020427155.1 Planctomycetales bacterium
ATGCTTCAGCGCTGTCCGGCTCGCCATGGGTGAGAAACACTCGACGCGGATCGGGCAGTGGCCGCAGCCAACGCAGCAGGTCTTTGCGATCGGCATGCCCACTGAGGCCCGGTACCCCTTCCACTGCGGCATTGATCGGAACGTCCATGCCGTGCATTCGAATCGTTTCGGCTCCGTCCTGAATCTGCCGTCCGCGAGTGCCAACCGCCATGTAGCCGCCCAAGACGATGGTGTTTTCCGGATTGGGCAACCGCTGCTTAAGATGATGCAGTATACGGCCGCCGGTCATCATGCCGCTACTTGAAATGATAATCGCTGGGCCTTTCAAGTGATTGAGAGCTTTCGATTCGTCGGCCGTGCGACAGAGATGAACTTGAGGACCGTTCAGTATCGGATGGTCTTCGTCGAGTTCCCCCTCGCTCAAGTCATGGTCGTCGCTGTGTTCTTTGAAAATGCCCGTCGCTTTGCAAGCCATCGGACTATCCAGGTAAATCGGCAGATCGGGAATGCGATTGTCTCGCTTAAGCAACTGTAGCAAATAGATTAACTGCTGAGCACGCCCGATCGCGAACGAAGCCATCAGCATGATGCCTCCGCGCGCCACGGCACGCGAGACTACCTGCTCCAGGGCATCGAGAAGATTGACCTCGGGATGGTCACGGTTGCCATACGTGCTTTCACAGATCAGGTAATCGCAAGCTGGCGGGGGCGAGGGGTCGTGGTACAAAGGCCCGTCGTAGCGGCCAACATCACCAGAAAAAAGGATTCGCAACGGCGGGTCCTGCTCGCGGATTTCTACCTCGATCATATTCGAGCCCAACAAATGACCCGCATCGTGAAACCGAATCCAGATAGTTCCTGCCACATTGATCCACTCGCCGCGCGGGGATTCTCGAAACTGCTTGACCGTCACCTCGACATCTTTACCTTCATAGAGCGGCAAGGCCGGATTGTGCTTCGAGAATCCTTTCTTGTTGGCATAGTAAGCGTCGTATTCCTGAATCTTCGCTGAATCGAGCAAGATGAGCTCCGCCAGTTGGGCGGTCGCAGGTGTGCAGTACACCTGGCGATGGAAACCTTGCTTCACCACCCGGGGTAAGAAACCAGTGTGATCGAGGTGAGCGTGAGTCAGCACAACCGCGTCGATCGACTTGACATCAAACGGAGTCGGCTCCCAGTTGAGTTCGCGGAGCTGCTTGATGCCTTGAAACATGCCGCAGTCGATAAGCACTCTCGCATCGCCTGACTCAAGCAAGTATTTCGAGCCCGTGACAGTCCTTGCCGCCCCATGAAATGTGATCTGTGCCATAGCTGATAACTTAGGTGGAGTGGTGGGTATGCAAGTCGCGGGGAAACTCATTTGGGGTCCTGTTCGCGTGCCCCTCTAAACATACCTCGATTTGGAAAACTGCCATACAGAAGATCGTCGGAAACACACCTAGAAGATCCCGTGTAGGGGGCCTCCTCGTGCAGCTAGTGCCTCGACCCGCCGAGCGACCTCGGGGTCTTCTTCCAGAAGAGGTGCGTGATGTGGCTTAATACGGGCGTCAAATACCAGCGATCCCCGGCAACCCCAGTGCTTGTCCTCGACGAACGAATCAATGCCGTACAAATCGCATGCTGGATCGGTACGCGTAAAGACGGCCCACAGCAAGTTGCGCAACGACTCGGCAACAAACTGGCTGTCGTCTACCACCAGCACCCAACGAAACACGTTGATTTCGTTCTTCGACTCTAACTCGCCACAGAACCGTTCCATCGCTGCAACCACCTGGCTACGAGTCTTGGCACGAGCCTGAGATGAAACGTCGTGATCGAACGATGGGGCCGGACAGCGGGGCCCCGCTACGGCTAGCACTCCAGGCAGCGCGACCCGTGGGTCGCGAAAACCCTCGGGTAACCTTAGGTTTGACGGAACACTGGTCGGCAGTTCGAATCGCTTCGGACCGACTGCAGCAATCACCACCTTCGAACCTGCATTGAATCCAGTGCCGGTATAGTCGAGTGTATCAACCGTAGTGTTAGTGTGAAAATGGAGGTCGCGCGTCCAATCTGCTCGTTCAAGAACATGCCTCAAGAACGCGGCCTCGTCGCTCAAATGGAGCTGTGGAGCGTCGTGCCTGGCGGCGATCAGCAGGAACTTGGCCAGCGACAACTGCCCTTGCCCCAGGATCGCGCTGGCCTGAGTCAGTAGCTCCTGCGGGCGTTGTTCCTCGAGAAAAGGCATGTATCGTTCGCTACCCAACGCCAGCAGCAGTGGATGCACGCCTGCCGCGTCGACGGCATGCACGCCATGTACGCCGGGCAGTACTTCGGGAATCAGGGGACCGGTGATCTCGTGGATCAATTCTCCCAAGACGCTGTCTTCCTGCGGAGGTCGTCCCACCACGGTGAATGGCCAAATCGCATCATTGCGATAGTAGACGTTATCTACACGCAAAACCGGCAGAGGATGGGCCAGACTGTAGTACCCCAAGTGGTCTCCAAATGGACCCTCGGGAAGCAAACGATCGGGATCGACTGTGCCAGAGATACAAAAGTCGGCGTCGGCATGGATAGGTAATGCACCGGGTCGGCAGATCATTCGCACGCGGCGTCGGCCAAGTGCTCCGGCAAAAGTCAATTCGCTCATGCCCTCGGGCAACGGCATCACTGCCGCCACGGTCATCGACGGAGGACCGCCGACGAACACGTTTACCCTGAATGGCTTTCCTGCACGAATCGCCGCTGCATGGTGTACGCCGATCGAGCGGTGAATCTGGTAGTGCAGTCCTACTTCTTTGTTCGGCTCATAAGCACCACCTGAAAGCTGAACGCGATACATCCCCAGATTCGAGTTGCGGAAGCACGGGGCTGTCACGTCCTCGCTATAAACTTGGGGCAGAGTGATAAAGGCGCCGCCATCGTGTGGCCAGCATTTGAGTTGTGGCAGGGCGTCGATCGTGCCACGATTGGCCAATACCGAACCTTGCTTCACCCGCATTGGCAGCATTGTCAGAGCGCTGCGCGGCGTCCCGATATACCGCCAGGGGCGTTTGAAGAAACTCTGGGGGTGCTCTCTCAACTCGATCAGACGCTGGACCGCAGGCAATCCATCGCGAAACATCAGCCGTACACGACTGATCGTGCCAAACAGGTTGCTGACCATCGGAAATCGGCAGTTGCTGACGTTAGCAAAATAAAGCGCCGGCCCGCCCGCGGCGCTCACTCGACGTTGGATCGCGGCCATTTCCAGGTCGGGGTCAACCGGTTGTTCGATCCGCAGAAGTTCGCCATTTCGCCCAAGATCGTCGACGCATTGTCGAAGGTTGCGATATCCCATGGATTCGGCTCAAGGACAGGGGAATTGGTCAAAGTATCGGAGGCCGACGAATTGGGACCCCCCAACAAACCCTGGCAGTCTGGCAAGGCAGAAAGTGCCAGCAGATACGATTAGACAGCTTGTAGGGGTCTTGGGGTGCACTTTCCCACATCCAGAGAACCAAAAAACTGGTGCCTACTTCACATTCCTCTTACAATAGAGGAGGTTATCTTTCTGCCGTCTTCGTGTCGAGCGGCACGAACGATAGCCCCGCGGTTCAATCCTTGGCTACCGACGCCGTCGAGGCCTCAAGCCACGGTTGGCGTATTAGACGCGAAGTCCTCTACCTGGCAATTCGGTTTACGCGAGTTTTACTAGCGATGAGTGAACAAGAACACGAGCAGCGGGTACCAGAGATTGCCATTACAGGCGATCTCACCGAACACGAATCGGAACTCACCAATCAATTGCTCGATGTCGAGCCAGGCGGCGCCTGCACGCTCTATTTCGACTCTCCGGGAGGGAGCCCCTACTGTGCCATGTCGCTGATGACCTTGATTCGGCTTCGAGGTTTAAGAGCAACAGGCATCGTCACCGGCGAGTGCTCATCGGCCGCCCTCTGGCCATTTGCCGCCTGCGAACGCCGCATGGTCACTGCCTACAGCGTCCTGCTGTTCCATCCCATGAAATGGCAAAGCGAAGAAAGCGTTGGCCTTTCAGAAGCCGCTGAATGGGCTCGCCACTTTGGCCAATTGGAAAAAAGCATGGACGAGTTGCTGGCCGACTTGTTTGGCGTGTCGCGAGAGGTGATGGCGGGATGGATCAATCCGGGCCGTTACATTTCTGGCTCGGAACTTGCCGGCGCGGGGCTGGCTGAACTGATCTCGACGGCAGATATCGCTGGCTCCGACGGAATCCTGTCGCTTTCGTCCAATGGGGTCTCTCGCAATCCCAGCAAGCCTAAGCTGCGTCAGGCGCCGTAAATGATGTGCGCGGGATAAGCTCGGCGCACGGATTACTGGAAACACTATGCCGTCAACGGGGGGGCCTCGGCGGAGAGTCCCGCCAAACACTCTGCGGCCAGTTGCAAATCCTCGTGCCGGGGCAAGAATGCCCCGCGAACTTGCAGACGGCGGATTACCCCTTTTTCCAGAAAAGAGCCGCCTAGCTCGCGCCGCAATCCCCAAACGCCTGGCGAACATGTTTCGAGTTGAAAGCCGCTCTGCTCGTCAAAAGAAGCCATTTCTGCATAACTCCATTCGCAACCTTCGGCACGCATGACAAGGCACGCAGCACCAACACTTCGTTGATCGCTCGCGTTGCCCTGCAGTCGGGTCGCAGCGCCTTGGTCCGAAACTGCCCAAATCTCGTCACAATGGAGTGCCGAATGTACCATCACACTGGGATAGCTTTCGAGCAGTGTTGTCTGCAACGAAAGCAGCAAATCGATGAAGACTGAGTGGGCAGCTGGCTCTGTGATCGACCAATAAACCTGGAGCGCAAATGGCCTCTCTTTTGTCTCTCGGTAGCCGGCTATCAGATCATTGCCACGCACAAACACGTCGTCAGCATCCCGGCCTTCGTTGCTCAAATCAGTATTGGTCGAGATGCCGAGAACCGAACCCTCTATTGTCCGAGAGCCGAAATTCAAATCGTGCAAACCGCTTAGCGGACTACGCAAGTCGACTTCGGCGCCAAGCAGCGAACTGCGTAAACTCGCGATAGGACCGTTCAGCCGCCACAGGCTAGATTCGTCGCTGGTCTTGCTCTTCTTGGCCATTGTTCGCGGTGCGCCGTTCTGGGACTTTAGTGTTCATCCTTCGCCACTCTGCCTCGAAAAAGGCCGAGAAGTCCTGCAGCAGACATATTGCCAGAATCTGCTGTCATTGCGAAGTGCAAAGTGTGCAGAAAAACTGTTACATCGCAACCATTGCCTCAGAATACAGCCGGCCTCAAGGCAGAAGCTCAGCTGATCGCAACTTTGGCGACAATAACTTGTCGAAGTAGCGATGGGCCACGCAGTTATTCGTCGGCCAATTGCGCAAGTAGCCTGGTGAGCGTATTCGGATGAACGCCCAGCAATTCAGCTGCACGGCCCTTATGGCCACCAGTCGTTTTGAGGGCTTGCTCTACCGCGGCGCGACGAAGTCTTGCCAGATCGGTAAACGGTAATGCAATGGACTCTGCTCCTCCCGCTCGAATGCCAGGAAGCGAGGGCTCGCACTCGAGCACGTAACTTTGCTCGATGACGTAGCTCAGTTGTCGGACATTTCCGGGCCAGGCATACTCGCAGAACCGTCGCAGAGTCTCGGCATCGGGCCGCCACACTGGCCGCTTGTAACGCGCGGCATACTTGCGAGAAAAGAAATCAATGAAGGAAGGGATGTCCTGCACCCTCTCTCGCAACGAAGGCATGCACAGCTCGACTAGATTCAGCCGATAGTAAAGATCTTCACGAAAGCGACCATCGACCATGTCTTGCTGAAGATCGCGATTTGTCGCCGCGCAAACCTGCACATCGACGCGAACGGGATGGGCAGCCCCGACGGGGGTCACTTCACCTTCTTGCAATACACGCAGCAGCTTCGGCTGTAACTCCAGCGGCATGTCGCCCACTTCGTCGAGAAAGACAATCCCGCCTTGAGCTGCACGAAATACCCCCAGGCTCTCGCCGGCTGCTCCAGTAAACGCCCCGCGCTCGTGGCCAAACAATTGGCTTTCAGCCAACGTCGCGGTCAGTGCCGCGCAGTTCACGGGGACGAAGGGCTTGTCATGACGGGGACCTAGCCGATGCAGCAATCGGGCCCACACTTCCTTGCCAGTACCGGTTTCCCCGGTAATAAGAACGGTGCACTCGACCTGCGCGGCGCGACCGGTATGATGGGCAACCCGACTGATAGACGGATCTCCCCCTACAATCACACTCGCCGGATCCTCAGGAGGCAACGAAGCCACTGATTCCAGCGTTAAAGTTTCGACAGATGCCATCTCTCAGCTCCCAGGCAAGCAACCTATTTACTTGCCCAAAAGTTATGTCCCCCTAGCTCCACAGCTGTAGTTCCAGTCAGCTGATAGAACTGATGTTGATAAATTGTCACTGGCGGCCCAGCCATGCAATGAAAAACTACACTTACAACGCGACACCGTCCCCCCGATGCTTGCCAGGCCACGGGGATTTACAGCGCGACACGGCCTTCATTCTAATCCCGTCTTGCAGTTCGCTCAAACATTCTGTGCTAGAGAAAGCCGGCAAACCAGCGAACCAGTAGCGATAATGCGGATTTCCGCAGTTCTGAGTACCCCCCCGCAAGGCCCTGCCATCATGAAACAGGGCCTGTCAAATCGCTAAGTCTTTACGCACAAATACTTTGCCGAAATTACGGCATGTCTGCTGGCTCAACTGATTCAGGGGACCTCCCAGCCTCGTTCTGTCGAGACGACGCCACTGGGTTAGGCTTGGTCCACGACTCCAACTGGACACTTCGCAGCTGAGAGTCGTCCCGAGCAAAAAACAGCACGTGCTGCCAGGGCATTCCATCAAACTGCCCGACCAACTTAAAGCCATTGGCAGTGAGCTCCTTCAGCGCTTGGACCTGGCTCATCTTATGCAGCGGCTTGATCGGTACCGAAGGATCTTCTTCGCGAAACTCGACCAGGGCAAGTCGACCTTCCTTGTTCAGATTCTCTCGTATCTTCCGCAGCACCTCGCTGGGAAACGAAAGCTCGTGATACACGTCAACCATCAACACCCAATCAAGTTCGTCGGCCGGCAGCTGGGGATCTTTATCGGTTGCGAGGATCGGCTCCACATTGCTGATCCCTCGTGCCTGGCAGCGAGAGTCTAGCAGTTCGAGCATCTCTTGCTGGATGTCAACCGCGTATACTTTCCCTTGGGGACCCACGAGCGCCGCCAAGCGAAGGGCGTAATACCCGTTACCACATCCAAAATCACAAACTTGTTGCCCTGCCTGTAGCTGTAGCGCATCGAGCAACATTTGCGGTTGCTCTTCTCGCTCGCGGCTATCTCGCACAAGCCAGTCGGCCCCGTGATAAGACATGGTGCGCGCAATCTCACGGCCCAGGTACCAGCCAGGTCTGGTTGAGGCCGACTCAGCAGCGAGGTCACTCGGCACTTGTG
Source organism: Planctomycetales bacterium (assembly GCA_020427155.1). Classification (GTDB taxonomy): domain Bacteria; phylum Planctomycetota; class Planctomycetia; order Pirellulales; family Lacipirellulaceae; genus Bythopirellula. The sequence continues at coordinate 7,440 of JAGQOW010000117.1, forward strand.
CAATCGCCAGAGATGCATGCAAGCAATTGAGGACCAACGCGGCAACCGACCCATTAAAGCAGCGGCGAGACTTCATGGAATTGCCCTGGCAACTAAGAAACGGTGGGACGTTCCTTCTTAGCTTAACTCAAGCGACGGCGCGGGCGATAGCGGTTTTGTCCAGGGCGACTACAGATATACGTAATTGATCCGCAGTGCGCTGAAAAGCTTCTTGGTCGAGCAGAATCGTCTTGTCGGCTTCAATTGCCAGCACACGACCTCCTGCGGCGGCCAAGGTTCGCAAGGTCTTCAGGCCGACTGTGGGGACATCGAAACGCATGTCTTGGCATGGCTTGGCCACTTTCACGACCGTAAACCCTCCAGCCTTGCAGAGTTCGCCTGCGCGAGAGATGCAAGCATCGGTCCCTTCGATGGCTTCGACCGCCAGGATTGTCTGATTCTTCACACATACGCTTTGCCCGATGTCGAGGCCGCCCATTGCTTTGGCGATCTCCCAGCCAAACGACACATCGCGCTGCTGTTTGCCGCTAAGACGCTTGCCGGCGATGAGTCCTGGTTTCACGAGTAACTCCGGTGCAAAATCGGTAGCCGGTTCAAGCGTTATGCCATCCCTTTCGAAAACCGAGACCACGGTTCGCAAAAGAGTGTCGTCCTTGCGGTCGCCTCTACCGGCGAGGATTTGGGGAGAAAACGCTCGCAACGTTTTCCAATCGGGACGATGTTTCAACCACCAGCCCGGCTCGTACAGCAAGACCTTGTGTACCTTGCCAGCCATTGTGGCCTGGGTGACTCCCCAACGGTGGAAACAGCGGATCGCCCGACCAAGGCCGCCGATGCCAATCCAGTCGAAATGGTCACACAAGTCGGCTAAGCTCGGATCCGCATGGTCCCGAATCCCTACGCCGGCCACTCGGCGCCCTCGCCGACGCAACGCTTCGGCAACGGCAAAAGGAAAGGTTCCCCAACCGGCCAGCAAGCCAATCGGCCGCTCGCCGTCGACGACTGGCTTCGAGAACGTTGGACGTACAAGCATTTTCAATACAACGAGTAAGCGTCTGCGCGATCAAGCGGCCTTTTCGCCCGGATGTTGCCCAGGGTTTTCTTCCGACTTTTCCTGTAACTCCTCGAGCAGACGTTGCATGGCGCGGAGCTGGCGACGCATTTCGGGCAGCTTGGCGATTGCCGCCATTTGCACTTTCTGCCTGCGCAGCGGAGTTGCAGGCTGGCCGAGCATCACCTCGCCTTCGGCCACGTCGTTAGGAATCCCCGCCTTCGAGCAAAGGACCGCTCCTGTGCCGATGTGTACGTGATCTCTCACCCCCACCTGACCGGCCATTACCACGTAGTCTCCCGTGGTCGTGCTGCCGGCTATGCCTACTTGTCCGCAAATGAGATTGTGTTTCCCCAGTCGACAGTTATGGGCCACCTGCACCAGGTCGTCGATCTTCGTGCCGTCGTCGATCACTGTTGGCCCATAGGTCCCGCGGTCGACCGTTGTGCAGGCTCCAATCTCGACGTCACACCCCAGCTCGACATAGCCTAGCTGAGCCGACAACTCGTGCTTACCCTCCGAATTCTTTCGGTAGCCAAAGCCGTAAGCACCAAGCACCGCCCCCGCGTGAATGATCGAGCGGTCGCCCACGCGTGTATCTTCGTAGAGAACCGCATTCGGAAATACCTCGACGTTTGAGCCGATCGTGCAGCCAGCCATAATCCGCGCCCCGCTGTGGATCGTCGAACCGCTGCCAATGGTCACGTCATCGCCGATGGTTGCCAAGGGATGGATCGAGACATCTTCTCCAAGCTGAGCCGATGGGCTTACCACCGCCTGGCTGCTAATCGCTCGCTGTGGACGGAGCCTGGCCGGGCGAAAGTGTGCTACGACCAGCTTAAAAGCCTCGTGCACCTGGTCGACGACTATCGTGGGGCGGTCCTGGCAAACCACGTCGGCCGATATGATCGCCGCAGCAGCGGGTGAATTGGCCAAACGTTGGGCTCGAACTGTGTGATCGGCAAGTGTGATTTGTCCTGCTTCGGCAACTTCGAGTGTTGCGGCCCCTGAGATCTTGGTCGTCGGATCGCCTTGCAGGCGGCCTTGTACCAGTTCAGCAAGGTCGGCCAGGGTGGTCGACATTCACAATTCCTTTCCATCCATGGAATACGTTGGGCGGAGCGGCTCTTGCGCGAGCCGACCAATGCCAACGTGGGGCTGTCTTGCCACAAGACGAGCTAAGGGCCAATCAGGGCGGGTGGATCGTACCGCCACCCCAGCCGAACCAGCAAGAGCAGATCGACTGCTAGCTACCGTCGCGGGGAACGCACCAGATGGAGCGCCTGCTCAAAATGCTTCTGCAGCCGGAGGAACTTCTCCAGGTCGCCGCCCCGATCCGGATGAAGCGACTTTACCCGCTGTCGGTACGCAGCCATCACATCCTCTTCGCTGCAAGGCGGCTGCAGATCGAACGCCGCCAGACACGGAGGCCGATCTCTAAGCGTCCAGCCAGGAGTCCTGGGAACCACCTGCGACACAAACACCAGAGCCCGTCGCAACGAGCGCAGATAACGACGAAAGTCGAGGAACATGAACAGAAAGCCCAGCAAAGGCAGCCCGAAAATCACCAACAGATAGGCCAGCGTGATGGTCGCGTCGAACCCATCGGGCCAAGGCCGCGAGACGCCGCTGACAGCGATCAATAGTAGGTGAGCTGACATCACAAACCCAGGCAAAGAAACAACAGAACCGATTGTTCAGCTTCCACTTTGCCCGATCGAGGCCAGCTTGTCCAGCAGTAGGCGCTCGGCCCTCGGCCAAGGCTGCCGAAACAGCTTGAGGATTTGGCTGATTGGAGCAAACTCCTATGGCTCTGCCTGCTCACCAGTAGACTTGGTGACTGCATTGCCCCAATGGCCTCTTCACTCAACGAGCGGCACTCAGCATTCTCAAGCACTTCCAGTCTGGATTGCATTCTTCCTGGGAGTTCGCTCCCAACAACTATTGGTCCTTGCCCGGCAAATGAGCCACTGCCACAATCAGACTATAGGCTGGAGGCAGTGTGTTGCGGCGGGGGCCCTGGGCCCATTCGAAACGCAGGGATCCATAATGGCTTTAGTCAGTCGCGAATGCGCCAGCCGGCCGAATTGGACAGGAAGGTTAGCCTTTCGCCACCCTGCTCCGTTCCAGACACCCCTTACCGTCATGCAATAAAAATGCTCCGTTTTATTTACTCCCCCGCACTTCGAGCCTAGACTGCGGCTTGGCGTACTCTACGCTCAACGTCAAACAGAGCCTGGCAATTACTTCTCAATCTCTCGCCGTTTCGAGCACTGGGGTGTGCCATGGCAATACGATCAAATAGTCAAATTGCGACTTCACTATCTCTTGGCGATTTTGTGTGGGGGACAGTGTGTTTTTTGATTGGCGGGGATCAAGTTTCTCGCCTAGCTACTTGCTGTATGAACCATGATCGGATCAAACGCCTGCAAGGTGGGTGCTCGCGATTCGATCAGATGAATGACAACTAGTTTTTCTCTAAGGGAGCTGCTCATGCAACGAAGTCAATGGTCTTGCCTGCTGTCCACAGTGGTTTTCACAGGTCTATTTTCGTCAATTGCTTCGGCACAACTCTGGGACGAGTCCTTGCAAGGTGGTGGAGACGCACCTGCCTTGCCCCCCGGCCAGATTACCGCAGGACAAGGCCCTTTGCTTACTATCTCGGGTACTATCTCCAATCCTGACTCCGATCCCGATGTCTACTGTATACGCATCACCGACCCTGCCAGCTTCTCTGCTACCACTGTGGGAAGCGCTGCTGTGGACCTTAGCCTGTGGCTGTTTGATTCAGCGATGCTCGGAGTTTCCCACGATGGCGCGATCGATAGCTCGCCGGGAACCGGTTACCAAGCCTCATTGAGTAGCGCCTTTGTCCCCGCCCCGGGCATCTATTTTCTGGCAGTTTCTCGCGGAGGTGTCGATGCGGTAAGTACCGGAGGCGAAATCTGGGCCGACCTGCCATTCGTCGAGCGAGCCCCCGACGGCCCGGGAGCACCTGGCCCTGTTGTCGGTTGGACCTTTCCCGGCTACGGCGCCCCTGGAGCCTACGCCATTCAACTCTCCGGGGCAGCCTACCATGTTCCAGAACCTGCTTCGCTCACACTAATTACCGTTGGCATGATTGGACTCCTGGCCAGACGTTTCCGGCGATAAACACCAATTACTTCCTGACACCACTTTCTGATTTGCACGAGCCTGAGGACTCGACTCTAAATCCGATTTGGCATGAGAAACGCTATTCTGTTCTGCTAATCAAAACTGCTGTTACTACGAGGCACCGATGAATACTTGCCTGAAAAGACCTCTTCGTTTTGACCCTCGGCTACTCAACCGACTCTCGTGCATGTTGCTAGTCTGCTTCCTAAGCGAGACTGCCAGAGGGCAAAGCTTGTTCACGCTCGTTGATGGCAATTCGCTCCTGGAAATCAATACGGGAGCCCAGGCCACCGCTTATCAATGGAAGGTAGACGGAAAGCAGCATCTTGAAGAGCTATCTAACTGGTACCGGGTAGGAAATAACCCAAGTACTCCCGAGACTTCGGTCCATACGCTGGCCATTATCTCGGAAACTCAGACCGGCCCGAATACGCTCAACGTGCAATACCTCAGCGCAGGGCAATTCTTGCTGGAGATTGACTTTGCGCTATTCGGAGGTGCTCCCGGAAGCGGATTCAGCACCATGGGCGAGACTATTCAGATTACTAATCTTACGAGTCTGCCCATGAGTTTTCACTTGTTCGAATATGTAGATCTAGATTTGGATGAAACCCCTCTGGACGACACGGTCTGGCTGACGAGTCCTAATAGCCTCATGCAAGCCGATCCCTTCACAGACTTCCAGGGCACGTTTGACGTGGACCGCTATGAACTAGACTACCAGCCCAACACGCTAGGCAAACTGACCGATCCGGTGGCCTCTGCTTTATCCGATTCCTGGCCTACCGGAGCTGGCCCGCTCGGACCTCCTGGCGACGTCACCTGGGCACTGCAGTGGGATTTCGTCGGCTCAATAGGAGCACGTCCTCAAATCTCTCCTGGGCAAACAGCTATCGTCTCCAAAGAGTGTCAGTTGCAAATGTACTTCGTCCCCGAGCCTGGCACTTGCGCCCTGAGCCTCTGGATCGCTGGGCTAATTGCTCACTTCATACCACGGCGAGTTAAGAGCTACACTTTAGGGAGAAGCTGGGCAGTGCATCGCAACTAATGATAGTCGCTAGCAAGGATGGTCCTGACGGCAAATCGTTTTGTCTTTAGGCAGACCAACCCCCCGACTGGTTGCTCCACCAATGGTGATCGCGAAGGGGGAGAGCCAATAAGGGGAAGGCTTGCCTATTGGTCTTCAGCCAACAGCTGCAGATTTGCAGGAATCAATCGGTGCCCGTCGCCCTACGCAGCATTTTGGGCAACGGGGTCGACCTGCCGCAGCCGTTGGCAGATGAACCAACGGACCGTCTCGCGCCACCAAGTTCGACTTGCCACATGAGACAGCAGGCTCTAGTCTTTGGGCTGCCCGACATAGCTGGTTTAGAAACGGCACTACAGGCATCTTTGGTATGTGAAATGCTCTGACAAAGGTGGTCCAGCTTGGCGGTCTTCATACGTGCCGTCCGTGATAGCTGCGTTACCACTTTCCCCTCTGCGCGATAGGACTTTCGATGCTTGCCACGGCTAGCCAATCAACTGAACGAGTAATCGACCTCATACGACCTGGAGACTCCGTATTCATCCACAGTGCGGCAGCCACGCCGATGACCCTGGTTGATGCCCTGGTATCTCGAGCAAAATCTCTACGTCATCTGCGCATTATCCACATCCACACCGAAGGCCATGCGAAGTACGCCAGCAGAGAACTGGCGGATGTCTTTAATATCGACGCATTTTTCGTGGGGCAGAACGTTCGCAAGGCGGTCGAGGAAGGCCGCGCCGATTATATTCCTGCTTTTTTGAGCGAGATTCCTACTCTGATCCGCTCAAGACAGGTGCCTGTCGACGTTGCCTTGATCTCCGTTTCCCCTGTAGACAAGCATGGCTACGTATCGCTTGGGCCCTCGGTCGATACCACGTTAGCGGCAGTCCAGTCGGCCCGGCTAGTGATCGCTCAGGTCAATCGGCACATCCCGCGCGTGATGGGCGAGGGACAGATCCCCTTTAGCATGATCGATCGATACATCGAGGCCGATGAACCCCTTCCCGAAACGGTGCCGCCTCCTCCTAGTGAGGAGGTCAAGCAGATCGGTCGAAATATTGCCGAAATCGTACCCGACGGGGCGACCCTGCAAACGGGAATCGGCAGCATTCCCAACGCCGTGCTCGAACAGCTCAGCAACCATAAAGACTTGGGCGTTCATACCGAAATGTTCTCCGACGGGCTGCTTCCCCTGATCGAGAGCGGTGTAGTAACCAACGCCAAGAAGAAAGTTCACCCTGGTTATGTAGTCAGCACTTTTGCGCTCGGTTCCAAGCGGCTCTACGACTTCATGGACGACCATCCGCGCGTCATGCTACGCGACGCCACCTTCACCAATAGTATCAATATTATCAGCAAGAACCCTAAGGTGACTGCGATCAACGGCGCCATCGAGATTGACCTGACTGGCCAGATCTGTGCCGACTCGATCGGCACCCGAATCTACTCTGGTGTGGGTGGTCAGATCGATTTCATGCGTGGAGCGGCGGCGTCGGAAGGGGGTATGCCCATCATCGCGATGACCTCGCGCACCCCGCATGGCGAATCGAAGATTGTTCCCAAATTGCAGCCCGGCGCCGGAGTTGTGACCACTCGGCCCAGCGTCCACTACGTGGCCACGGAATACGGAATCGTGAATCTCTATGGCAAATCGCTCAAGGAGCGGGCGGCAGGGCTGATAAGCGTGGCACACCCGGACGACAGAGAGATGCTCGAACGATTTGCCTACGAGCGCTGGCGCGGCCGCTTTGAAGAGTAACCAGAGCAACCTTTGTCTGTCGCTTCAAAGTGCCACGTTACTTCTGCGCGGTACCTGTGGTCCTTCCGTGACCAAGCGTCCCCCGCCGCAATCGGCATTCGGTGGGAGGAACGGAGTTGCGGCGGGGGTAGAGAGAA
>JAGQOW010000010.1 GCA_020427155.1 Planctomycetales bacterium
TTCTTTAGTACGAGAGGATTTGGAAGGACGACCCTCTGGTGTTCCTGTTGTCGCGCTAGCGGCACGGCAGGGTAGCTAAGGTCGGAAAGGATAAACGCTGAAAGCATCTAAGCGTGAAGCCCGCTCCGAGATTAGGTTTCGTAGGGCAATGCCCGAAAGTCCCCTGGAAGACGACCAGGTTGATAGGCCGGATGTGTAAGTGCAGTAATGTATTCAGCTAACCGGTACTAATGGACGAACGCTTGGCCACATTTATCCAACGCTTTTGATTTTACTGATCAAAGGACAGAAGATGTTCGATGTGAGATCGGAGATTGATGGTGAATTTGCAGCACCTTCAATCAAACATCACACAGCAAACATTGCGATCCCACTCTTGCTAAATCACCATGTCAATCAAGTTTGCAGTGGCTACCGCTGCTGCAGACTTCTTCTGGCGACCATACCGTAGTGGAAACACCTGTCCCCATTCCGAACACAGTAGTTAAGCACTCCGGGCCGATGATAGTGAGAGCACTCGCGAAAGTAGGTATCGCCAGGTTTATATTTCTTTGAAGACCTAGTCTTCAGAGAGAACAGCAAAACCCCGCCGGGAGCATTCCCGAGCGGGGTTTTTTTGGCAACAATTCTTCGTCGTTTGGTATCGGATATAGAATTATCTATATTGCGGTGAAAGCTGCCGGATCAGTTTCTAGAAGAAGCGGGGATACGCGAATGAATGCCAATCTAATCCTACGAGCAATGACGCTCCGTGGTATTGGTTCGTACCTACATGGATCGCGATTAGAATTTCGCCCGTTAACCATTCTTTGCGGTACCAACGGTTCAGGGAAATCGTCTTGGTTCAATGCGTTAAACTCACTCAAAGATTCGCTGAAAAGAGACCCTGCGTTTCCCATGACTTGCCAGAATAATATGGTTAGTGTTCAAGAGCTCGATAATACGAATTCCGCAGTGGTGCTCCTTGAAGCCAACGACAGTTCAGCAAGTTTTTTTGACAAATTGTACGAGGATGAGTTCGGACCACCATGTACGATCGGTTTACAGTTTGAGGCCACGACAGACTTTGCATTGCAAAAAGTAGTCCAAGGTGATGCAACGAATGTCGCAAAACTGCAGGATTTCTTTTGGCAAGGAAAGTGTAACCAAGGAACTACATTCCGAGTTCGCATAGCTCACCCTAGCCACTGGGCTGAAGGAGACGGCGGGATACCAGGCCTTTGGCACTTCGTCGAACTGCAAATCGACGACCAATTCATTGTTCGGTTCAAAGGAAGAGGTTTTTTCGGTGCCTCAGAGGACGATTTGTATTTGGTGGAGTGCTCAGCAGGTTTCCTGCCGCAAATGTCTGGCGTCGATAGCGAGAACCTAATCGAAATCGGTACTTACCGGCAGAGTAGCGATGAGGTCAGGCCAACCGCTGGAATACTCGACGAAGAGGACGCTCGGTTATTCATCAATGCGGCATGCTTGCGAATTCGCGAACTTCTGAAAATGCTACTGGACGGTATGTTTTACATTAGCGCTATTCGCAAACCTTATCTGCACAGCGGATCTGAGCCAGACGCCCTCCAGCTGAGCATCAGTGAATACGAGGATAAAGAGAAGTTTTCAGAAGAGAGTGCCTTGATTGATTCACGTAACGTAGGTTCGGAAGGTCAAAACGCATGGTTTCTCGAAAGCTATTTTGCGCTGAATCATATGCGAGTGACTGATCCCACGCGACCTTGGATGATGGGCACGATACGTTTTGAAGGGTACATTTCGAGGTGGACTGAAACCCTTCTCAACACCAATGTTGTGTTAGGGGAGGATGATGTCGTCGAGAAAGAGCTTTCCGATAGATACCCTGCTATCCAGACAGGATTTCTAAAGCAAGAGAAACCCGACCTTGATCAGCTAAAGCGTTATTACGGCGATTATTCAGTACCCAACGCATGGGACGAAGGAAAGCTCCTCCATCCATGCTTCCCTACTCAGCCTCAAATTCCCCGTTTGATGAGTTCCGGATTTCACCAGTTATTTCCGCTGATTGTTCAAGCCGGTTTGATGCGCAGATTCGAACTCATGGCAGTCGAGAACCCAGAGGTTCACTTGCATCCAGGTTTGCAGCTTCGTATTGCCAATTTCTTGATTGAGCATGCCAAGGCGGGCAAGTGGATCATCATTGAGACGCACAGTGACCTCATCATCCGACGAGTTCTACGAGCAATTTTGGAAGAACAGATAGGGCAAGCAGAAGTTCAAATCTGTTTCGCCGATATCGAGAAGTCTGAAAAGCAATACCAAAGTTTTCATAAAAGAGTTTTTTTCTATCACTACTCGACTCTAACTCCGATGGAAATTGACGAACAAGGGCGAATCAAGAATTGGCCACGAGGTTTTTTGGATGATGATGTGAAAGAATCCCAACGACTGATGGAAATCATGTATCCTCCTCCACCTGATGATAGGGAAGAGGAATGAAAAAAGGAAAGCAAATAGTAGTCGATATCAGGGCGGGAAGTGTTGTTCATTTTGTATATCTTCATTTGGACACAGCGGTTCGCTGTGATAAGCCATCACATAAACAACAACATATTTGGCATAAGGTTGAAGGAAAGCCTCGTCCAGTGATTGTGCTTTCCGATAGCCCTCGAAAGTTATATGGCGATGCGTGTTGGTATCTGGTTGTACCACTGACAACTAAGCGCAACGACAAATGGACAGTGCACATAGGTCCAATTCTAGACGGTCAAGTGAACTATGGTTACGAGCCAGTCTGGTACCCGAATAATTTGCTTCATGGTACTGAAATAAGACAACAACTTGATCCATTAGAGCTCAAAAATATACTGTCTATTATTCAGCGGCGATTACTCTCGCCCCATTCCGAACACAGTAGTTAAGCACTCCGGGCCGATGACCGTGAGAAGCTGGTCATCCTTGCATAGACTGCGAAAGCAGGCATCACCAGATCATTTTGGCCAGCGTAGCTACCTCGACGGTAAGGAACGATCCTAGCTTCGTAGGCCCCATGAGAAGCAACGATTCAGCTGACTTGCCGCGTACTACGTCCGTTGAGATAATCACAGTATGAGCACTTCAGACGATCCTCTCATTGAATCGGCACTTGCCCTACCTCAGGCACAAAGGGCCGATCTGGCGCTCCAACTCTTACAGAGTCTGGATCCTCCCGGTGATGAGATTGCTGCAGACGAGTTTGGGCAGCAACTTCGCCAGCGCATCGAAGAATACCGCCGTGGTGAAATCGCTAGCTCCACTTTGGATGAGGCTCGGGCCGCGATTGAAAGAAATCTCTCTGAAGGATCGGGGAGTTGAGAGTCCGCGTACTCTCGCCGGCCATCGACGAAATCACCGATGCAGCTATTTGGTTTACGGGCAGTCGCAGGGGCTGGGTGGTGAGTTCTGGCGATCGGTAGATAGGGCGTTATCAAAGATCGAAGAGAACCCGCTTCGTTTTGGCAAGAGCGAGTTCGCTGCACCCGACCTGGACTTGCGATTCGCATATGTCGACCGATTCAAGTACGTCGTTCACTTTGCGATTGATGTCGAAGAGGTGCTGGTAGTGGCTGTGACCCATGCCGTGCGCAAGCCTGGATTTTGGTTGAGTCGAGTAAGAACTTAGCACAGAATCTCCCCGGCCGAAGACAGTGAAAGGCCAGATGACCTTGCACAGAGAGCCAAAGTAGGTATCGCCAGGTTTATTCTCGAAGCCCCGCTGGCACTCGTCCCGAGCAGGGTTCTTTCTGGCATTGCTCAAAGCTTTGCTCATTCCTAGCTGTGAGTCTGGCTACTATTCTCAGTTGGTCGCCCCGGCAGGCACACTCACTGGCCCGTCGAGAACAAAGCTGATCGATGCTAGCACATCTGAGTGAGTTCTTCCTGAACGGGCTCACCGATTGTTCCCTTTTTGTCACACATCTTCGTGTCAGCGGTCGATTTACTAGAGGAAGAGGGGAGCGAACTGCATGCGGATTGCGGTATTGGTACTAGCACTGGGCGTAGTCTACACACGTGCGCCGCTTGCTGCGCAGTCGGTGGTCGATGTGGCACTTGCTGAATCGCCGCCGGTTGACAAACCTCCGTTGCTGCTGGCAGCGCACCTGGCACAAGAAAAAGATGGATTCCGAGTTGTGCCGTATGGCGCTTTCTGGTCGGACATGATCTACGCGAGCCAGCGTACCAATCCGGGCTCTTTTACGCTTTATGTGCTATCAGAAGAAGATCAAGGCGAACCGGCATTTACTCTCGATGCCCGGCGCAGTCGATTTGGATTGGATCTTTTTGGCCCGACGATTCCAACTGCAGAGCCCCTGAAGACTGGCGGGCGGGTAGAAATCGATTTCCAGGGGAGGTTTGTGGTCGAGAACAGTGCGGCCGTGCTGCTTCGCCACGCCTATTGGGAGGCGTATAACGATAGCCAGCGGATTCTCATCGGCCAGAACTGGGACGTCATCTCACCACTGATTCCCCGCACGCTGAACTACGCAGCTGGCTATAGCTCGGGCAACCTGGGCTTTCGACGTGCCCAATTTCGTTACGATCGCTATTTTACATGCTCGGAACGTACGAAGCTGATTCTGCAAACTTCGCTAAATCAGGATATTGTTGCCGACTTTGCAACCGACTCTAGTGTGCGGCGAGAGTCGGCAGATTGGCCAGTCATCGAGGGTCGTGCCGCTCTCAGCTTCGATCCCGGGGCAGATGGTAGGCTGACGACACTCGGTGTATCGGGGCACATCGGCGAGACTGGCTTCGATTTCTTAGAGGCCGGACCACCGCCGCTGAGCCTTCCTCCCCAAGACGATGCCCGATTTGAAACCTGGTCTTACAATCTCGATTTTGCGACCCCTCTTGGCGAACGGGCCCATCTACAGGCCGAGTTCTTTCATGGCAAAAATCTCAGTCCGCAACTTGGCGGGATCGGCCAAGGCATCTGCCCGTGTGTCCGCGAGCCGATCGAGTCGATCGGAGGCTGGGTCGATGTGCAGTACGTTTGGACCCCAAAACTGCGCACCCACGTGGGATATGGCATTGACGATCCTAATGACGACGACATGCTGCTGGGAAGGGTTTCGAACCAGGTCCTCTTTGTAAATCTGACGTGCGACGTGACGCCCCAACTGCTCACGGGCCTAGAGACGTCTTATTGGAAGACGCATTACCAGGAAACCCGCGGCGGGCTGGTGCCGGACGATCAATTGGGCCCAACGGCCCCGGGCGAGGCGGTCGTGGTCGAATTCATGGTGAAATACTCATTCTAGTGCTAGACTGCGCCGCAACGATCCTGCATCCTATCTCTTAGCGGGCGAATTTGCCGACGACCAAGCATCGGTTTCGCCTGCAATCGCATCCCTGCCTCAAGGAGGCCGACTATGGCTTGTACTCATCTAAAGCAGCTCTACCAGCTTTGCCTGGAGCACGAACTGAAGTTGGGTGGATCCGACCTGATCCGAGTAGTCTGTCAGCAGTGTGGCGAGCAGGAGGTCTGCCCCTCGATGCTGATGGACGAATACGATGCCAAGGAGTCGCAGTCAGCCAGTGAGCCAGGTGCGGTACCGAGAGAGGGCTCCAGTGCGAATTGATGCGGCGACGACCTGAGATGGCCCTGGCGGCCACTCCGGTTGGCTTGCTTATCCGCTCGTTTTGCGAGGCTTAATTGCTTATCTATGTGGGAAAGCATACGGAATTGAACCGATTTGCGGACAATAATGCGGCAGATCGATCAACACCATGCCTTTCGGAGACATTCCCATGCGAACACACGAACTTCTAATAGCCCCTTTATTCATCACCTCGTTTGCACTGGGATCTGAAGCAGCAGAAGAGCCGGTTCCTCCTAAAGTTGGCCAACAGGCGCGAGAGTTTCGGCTGAAAAGCCTCGATGGCGTCGAGATTGGCCTCATTGAGACTTTGAGACAAGGGCCTGCTGTCGTCGTCGTATTGCGAGGTTTTCCTGGCTACCAATGTCCGCTGTGCTCCCGTCAAGTTGGCGAACTGATTGCATCGGCCGAAGATTTTGCTGCCAAAGATGCAAGGATCATCCTCGTATACCCAGGGCCTGCGGATCGACTGGATGAAAGAGCTCGCGAGTTTCTCAAAGATACGAAATTGCCAGGCAACTTCGTGTTGGTGACAGACCCCGACTATTCGTTCACCAATGCCTACGGCCTGCGGTGGCATGCCGCGCTCGAGACAGCCTACCCGTCTACTTTCGTGATCAGCAAAGATAACATCGTTAGCTTTGCCCTCGTCAGCCGAGCCCACGGCGGACGCGCAAAGACTTCCGATGTATTTGGAGCCCTTGAGTAGCGGCGACTAGTGCTGATTTCGGCTTGACGTGCAGCCTTTTCATTCAATGTGGCTTGCCATGCCGGCTCTCACTGTGATGGGCATGCCGCCAGGCGTGATTGGCGATCAAGCCAAAACTACTGGCTAGAAAGGCGAACCAACCTCCCAGCACTCCACAAGAAACGGTGCCGACCAGCAGACCGGCCCAAGTGATTCGCGAACCGATGGCTAACCAGATGACGGCGCCGCCGGCAGTCGCCCCCAGCAGAACTCCCCCAAGGACGACAAGCGGTATCCAACGGCCGATCCGATCTGTACTGGCCAGCGGGGTTGTGGCTGGCAATTCAAACCTGACGATCTCTGCCGGATTGGTGGTCGCGACGGGCCGATCTTCGTCCAGCCCCAGTTGCAGTGCCCGCCAGTGTCTTACTTCAGCAGACGTGTCGCGTAGCCGCGTGCCGATCAAGTTGCCGAAAACATGAGTAGCTACGAGCAAGGTCCCGACGCCGATGATCAGCGGCCAGACGCCGCTTGTACGCACTAACAGCGCACAGAGTACGCTTGTCAGCGTGACCATCAGAAACATCTGCCGGAGTCTGAATCGGAGTAATTGCGGCTCACGTCGCGGATACTCAGAGGGGAGTGGAGAGCCAGTCATCTTCGCATTATCTCCAGCAGCAGCCTTGCAGGCAAGAATAGCCGAAGATAGGGCACTCCAATTGGAGTGCCCAAATAGGTACGATAGAGGCTTGCTTCGGCTGTGCCGCTGATTTGTGAAGAGAGAATCGGCGGCCTGCCATCCGCCTTCTAGAATCGCTATTCCACATGCTTTATTTTGCCGCAGGCTCTGCCACCACGGAGCTCACAGACGCTCAGCTTCGCGATGCCATGTTTGGAGTGTTCGGCAAGCTGGGCGCCCTCGAGCGAGTCATCGCCGTGCCCCCCGACTTCACTCGCTTCAATAGCCGTGCCGGACAGCTTACGTGCATGGCGTACGAGTATTTTGGCGACCGCCTGGTGGATGTGCTTCCTGCGGTCGGAACCCATTTCGAGATGCCTGATTGGCAACGCGAAAAAATGTTTCCCGGCGTGCCAGCCGCTCTGTTTCGATATCACAACTGGCGAACCGATGTCGAGACGATAGGCGAGGTTCCCGAAGAGTTTGTGGCGGAAGTTACCGAAGGAATGTACCGACAGCCCTGGCCTGCCCAGATCAACCGTCTCATCTGGCAAGGCGGACATGACTTGGTTCTATCGATAGGCCAGGTTGTGCCTCACGAAGTCATGGGAATGGCCAACTACAACAAGAACCTCCTGGTGGGCACGGGTGGCGTTCGCGGTATCAACGAAAGCCATTTTGTTGGTGCAGTGTATGGCATGGAACGCATCATGGGACGCGCCGATACGCCTCCTCGCAGAATACTGAATTATGCCCAAGACAACTTCTGTGCGCACCTGCCGCTGTTGTATGTGTTGACCGTAATTGGCCAGAACGACGCTGGCGAGTTGGTCGTGCGCGGACTCTACATAGGTGACGACGTAGAGTGTTTCGAGCAAGCCAGCCGTCTGTCGCTCGAAGTAAACTTCGAAATGGTTCCCCAGCCGCTGCGTAAAGTGGTGGTATACCTCGATCCTGAAGAGTTTCACAGCACCTGGCTAGGCAACAAAGCGATCTACCGGACGCGCATGGCAATTGCCGACGGTGGCGAATTGATCATCCTTGGCCCGGCTGTGCGAACTTTCGGCGAAGATAAGCAGATTGATCTGCTCATTCGCAAGTATGGCTATCGCACCACTGCCGAGATTCTCCAATTTGTCGAACAGAACGACGACCTTCGAGCCAACCTTTCTGCCGCAGCACACCTGAGCCATGGATCGTCGGAGGGACGGTTCAAGATTACTTACTGCCCAGGCGAGTTGACGCGCGAAGAGATCGAAGGAGTCGGTTACGAATACGGCAACTTGGACGAGATGGCAAGCTTGTACGACATCGACTCATTGAAGGATGGCATGCAGACGCTTCACGGGGAGGAGGTCTTCTTCGTGCGAAATCCAGCATTGGGCCTCTGGGCCCACCGCTCGCGAATGGCGGATTGACAGCCTGGGTAACTTGACCCGACTTTTCCCGCAGTGGTGACACAACGACCAGGATGTGAACTTGTACTTGGCACAGGCTGAAACCAGAATAGAAGCTTACACTTCCCTGGCGGAGGCAGCCCGGTGGGGGCTTTCTTTTCGCTTGAACGATAACTCGTAAGGAATTGAACTGATGGCGCGATGGACTTCGATCCTGGTATTTCCACTTCTGCTGGCGTTGGTCGCCGGTTGTGGCTCTCAACCTCAGGCCGGCGATGCTTCTCAACCGGCCGACGTCGTGCCTAAGCTTGCGTTTATCAGCAATGGCGTTGCCGACTTCTGGACGATTGCCGAGCAGGGAGCCACGAAGGCTGGAAAAGATCTTGGTGTCGACGTCACAGTCGTGATGCCCAACGGGATGACAGATCAGACTCGCAAAGTCGAGGACTTGCTCACCCGGGGAATCGACGGCATCGCGATCAGCCCGATCGACTCTGAGAATCAGATCGATATCCTCAACAAGGCCGCTTCGGAAACGATCCTGATCACGCACGACTCAGATGCTCCTAACTCGAATCGAGTTATGTACATCGGCATGGACAACTATCTGGCCGGATTGATGTGCGGCGAACTTGTCCGTAAAGGGCTGCCCGATGGCGGCAAAGTGATGATCCTTATTGGCCGAGCCGATCAAGACAACGCCAAAGGCCGCCGGCAGGGATGCATCGACGGCATCCTAGGACGAGACCCGGATTCCTCGAGAAACGACCCGCTGGGGGAGGTGCTCACCAGCGAAGATGGCAAGTACATAGTCTTGGGCACGCTTACCGATCAGTTTGATCGAGCCAAGGGAAAAGCCAACGCCGAAGACACCCTCACGCGCCATCCCGATATCGCGGCAATGGTTGGGCTGTTTACCTACAATCCGCCTTTGGCCATGGAGGCGATTGACCGGGCGGGCAAGCTTGGCAAGATTAAAGTCATCGCCTTCGACGAAGCCGATGCTGTCCTGCAAGGCATCAAGGATGGTACCGTGGTGGGAACCGTGGTTCAAGACCCGTATGAATATGGGTATCAATCGATTCGAGTCCTTAACGAACTCGTCAAGGAGAACACGGCAGTAGTCCCTCCCAGTAAGTTCATCGATATTCCGGCAAGAGTGATCGACCAATCCAACGTCGATGCATTTTGGGAAGACCTGAAAGAAAAGACCGGCCGAAAGTGACGAATTTGGTGGGTTCGCAAATGGCGCTGACACTCGACCATGAAGCGAAGTACCACGATCATCAACCTCTTTTGCGCCCTGGCTAGCCGCCGCCAGTTCATGGCACTTGTTGCGTCCTCCCAAGCAAGAATCTCCATGTCCGAAACTCAATCTTCTCCTGTCCTGGAAGTGCGGCGCGTCGGGAAGAAGTTTCCCAGCGTCAAGGCTTTGGACGATGTCTCACTTGAACTCCAAGCGGGCGAAGTACTGGCGGTCATTGGCGAGAATGGTGCTGGTAAAAGCACACTGATGAAGATTCTGGCTGGGGTCGAATCACCTACTTCTGGAGAACTCTACGTCGAAGGACAGCCCAGAAGCTTTTCCAGCGTCGAGCAGGCGCTACAGGCGGGCATTTCTCTGATCCACCAGGAGCTCAATCTCTCGACGAATCTGGAAGTCGGAGCCAATATTTTTCTCGGGCGAGAGCCAACTCGATTCGGACTCATAGACGGCCGCAAAGTAGAGCGCGAGGCAATGAAGTTCTTAAAAATGGTTGGACTCGACGTTTCGCCGCGCACACTGGTTGGCAAACTCTCGATCGGCAAACAGCAACTGGTCGAGATCGCCAAAGCCCTCAGCACTCGTGCGAGGGTACTGATTATGGACGAACCCACTTCGTCGCTATCGCAACATGAAACCGAGACGCTCTTTGGTGTCGTGACGGCATTGCGAGATCGTGGGGTGAGCGTGATCTACATTTCTCATCGCTTGGGTGAGATAGAGGAGTTGGCCGATCGGGTCGTCGTCTTGCGCGATGGGCGCTATGTAGGCCAATTGTCCCGCGATGAACTGAATCACGACGCGATGGTTTCCATGATGGTTGGGCGAGATGTCTCCAAGTTCTATCACCGTGCCGCCCACGAGACCGGAGCGGAAGTGCTGACAGTAGACCAACTTCGCACGCCCGCCAATCCGCGGCTCCCGCTGAGCTTCTCTATCCGCGCCGGCGAAATCGTCGGCATAGCAGGCCTTGTGGGTGCAGGGCGTTCGGAACTACTTACTACTCTGTTTGGCGTCACGCCGGCTGTTGCGGGCTCGATGCGACTCGGCAGGTTGAGCCATCCGCCGCGCACGACTGTTGAGGCCATCGAGGCTGGAATTGTGCTTGCCCCCGAAGACCGCCGACTCACCGGGCTGATCCTGTCGATGAGTGTGAAACGCAACCTCTCGCTGGCAACTTTGCGTCGAGACGCCACCTTGGGTTTCCTTAATCGCTCCTCGGAGAATCGCGTCTCTCACGATATGTCAAAGCTGCTGCAGATCAAGTCTTCTGGAGACGATCAAGTCGTGCAGTATCTTTCGGGTGGAAATCAACAGAAAGTTGTCCTCGGCAAATGGCTGGCAACCAAGCCCCGGCTTCTCATGCTCGACGAGCCTACGCGCGGAATCGATGTCGGGGCAAAAGAAGAAATCTACAAACTCATGCACGAGCTTGCCGGACAAGGAGTTGCTATTTTATTCGTTTCTAGTGAAATGGAAGAAATCTTCGGTCTCTCCGATCGGACCTTGGTGATGCACGAAGGGAGAATCACTGGGGAACTCGCCCAAGAGCAATTGAGCGAAGCTGCCGTGATGAATTTGGCCACAGGCGGCAATCCATCGACTTCCAGCAGGACATCAGCGTGACAAGTACTCAATCAACAACCGATTCACTACCAAGGCGGATCGCAACCAGGTTGCGCACAGGCGGAAAAATCTATGGCATCCTCGGCCTGCTGGTCATGATTTGTGCTTACACAGCCATCGCCAGCGACCGGTTTCTGCTGGTCGGCAATGTCGAGAATCTTGTACACCGGACGGCACTGTTTGGCATCCTCAGCATCGGCGCTGCCCTAGTGATCATTACCGGAGGAATCGATCTTTCTATTGGCTCGGTGGTTTGTCTGGTGGGGGTCTTACTGCCGTATCTATTGGTGGAGCACCAATGGTCCGTTCCGGTGGCGGTGACGACAGTACTGGCCCTCTCGCTCGGCGTTGGGCTGGTCCACGGATTGCTAGTTACCAAACTGCGGCTTCAGCCGTTTGTTGTCACTCTGTGCGGACTATTATTCTATCGTGGGCTGGCGCGCGGCATCACCAACGATCAGTCACAGGGGTTTGGCCTTGAATTCAAGGGGCTGCGTTCGATTGCCACAGGGCGTTTGCCTATTTTTGGCGAAGCCGAGGGGGCTTTTCATCTGCCTGCGACTACGCTAGTGCTCATCATCTTCGCTATCGTTGCGGCTGTGTTTCTTAATAAAACCATCTATGGACGTTACTTGTTGGCACTGGGAAATAACCCCGAGGCTGCCAAGTATAGTGGAATCAATACCGATCGCATGGTGTTGCTTGCTTATGCAGTCTGTTCGACTCTTGCCGGCTTCGGCGGCATGTTGTTTGTCTTGGATATCAATGCCGCCCAGCCAAGCGACTTTGGCAATTTTTATGAGCTCTACGCGATTGCTGCAGCTGTGCTGGGCGGTTGTTCACTCCGAGGCGGCGAAGGGAGTATCTTGGGAGTTGTCATCGGCGCCGCAGTGATGGTTGTGCTCAGCAATACGATCAATCTTGTCCATCCAAAGTATCAGAACATCGAATTTGCTATCATTGGCGCAGTAATTCTTGCTGGTGCCATTGTCGACGAGCTGGTACGCCGTTGGCTAGCCGTTCGACGCGCCGCCAGGCAAAGTGAAAAGCCTTGAATCGGGAGTTTTTGACAGAATGGCAATCGACGCTCTTTCTTGTTGCTTGAGAATCAGTTCCTTAAGAGTCCTTGCAAGGATTCTTTTTACTTGCCTTCTTTGCTTGGTCCCGATAGCCGTTTTGGCCGAAGATCAGACAGCTGGCTCGTCAATCACCGGAACCCCCCCGCCGCGCCTGCCTGTTGTTCGTCGGCTGAGCGAGCAGTTCCTGGAGCAACTGGATCAGCAGCGTGCCGATTTAGCCAAAGAGGTGGTAGCAAGCGAAACGCCCTATCCATTCGTACGGGGCACATTTCACTTTCACAGCCGTCTTTCTCACGACAGTGTCGGCACGCTCGAGGAGATTACCGCTGCCGCCAAGGCGACTGGCACTCGCATTATCGGCTTCACCGAACACAAGAGCCGCGAAGTCGACGTCGTCGCCACCAACGCTGCCGGTTGGCGAGACGGCATCTACTTTCTAGCGGGAACAGAAAGCTCGAACGCGTTACATTGGCCTGGCAGGGAAGGGGAGAACGATGTGCGGTTTCTTTGCCATCTGGAAGAGATTCCTACGTTTGACCGGGAGAAATACGACGGCATTGAGATTTACAATACGCACAGCGACGCCAAAGACGAGCCCATTAGTATGCTTATCAGTGCAATGGTCATGAACATGGGCGCTGTTCGTGATCATCCGGAATCGGCCTTCTGCTCCTTTCTTGACTACCCCGCCGATTTCCTTGCGCGCTTCGACCGCTTGACGATTGCGGGCCGATATCCGGGGCTTGCAGGGAATGATAGCCATCAGAATCAGGCCTTGCGAGTTGCGGCCCTCCCGGACGGTGCGATAGAAGTAAGGGACTACGCAGACGAAGTTGTTTGGACCGATAATGGGCTGCGGGCCAAGATGCTGCTCGCTGCGTTTGGACAGAAGGAGAATCCGGTCGAACGTACCGAATTGGCGAATGTCCAGCTCGATCCTTATGAAATCAGCATGCGCCACGTGGGCACATTTCTCCAGTTAGACGAAGTCAATGAACAAAGTGTCCGCAAAGCGTTGCGCAATGGTCGAATCATTCTTGGCTTTGAGTTGATCGCGCCGCTGCCCTCGGTCGGGTTTTGGGTCGAACGCAGGCAAGAGCCCGTCGGTACAGTAGGCGATGAGATCGAGATCAAAGAAGGGATGCAACTGCGAGTCGACTTGCCCGCCACTGCCCAAATACGTGTGGTTCGCAATGGCCAAACGTTTGCCTCTTTCGAAGGAAAACAACTCACGCTCGATTTGCATGCGCCGGGTGTCTATCGAATGGAAGCCCTGCAAACGTTAGCTGGCCAGCAGTATCCCTGGGTAATCACCAACCCGATCTACCTGGTCGAGGGAGAGAGACAATGAGCGATTTCAAACGTCGAGATTTCTTGGAACGGCTTGGTATTGGCGCCGCAGGGATCTTGCTGGGCGGCTATTCGGCCAAGGCTGGAGGTTTTGCGGCCAACGAGACGATCAACGTTGGCTGCATTGGTACGGGGGGACGGTGCCGGCAATTGATGGGCAAGTTCTCGCAATTGCCAGGCGTCCGTATTGTCGCAGCTTGCGATATCTAGGATGCGAATCTTCAACAGGGGCTTGAGCTTGCAGACCCCAAGGCCGGGTCAACCAAGTTCTATGAGGAGCTATTGGATCGCCAAGATGTCGATGCAGTTCTGATTGGCGCCCCCGATCACTGGCATGTGCCGATGACCATTGATGCTTGCCAGGCAGGCAAAGATGTATATGTCGAAAAACCCTTGACCCACGACCTCTCCGAAGGCTTGCCAGTGATCGAGGCACAGAATCGAAACCACAGCATCGTACAAGTCGGTATGCAGCAGCGCAGCATGCCGCACCTGATCGAAGCGAACGATATCATCCGGTCAGGAGAGCTTGGCGAGATTATCAAGGTTCATCTGACTTGGAACCGCAACGCAGCCAGGGCCGTCAAGCGAGACTACGGAATTGACCCAAGCACGCTCGATTGGAAACGATTCCTTGGCAACGCTCCTGTGCAACCCTTCGACGAGTACCGCTTTCGCCATTGGCGATGGTTTTGGGACTTCGGCGGAGGTATTTTCACCGACTTAATGGTCCACTTCATTGACGTTGCCCATTGGTTTCTCGACGCTGAGCACCCCGCTTCGGCAGTGAGTATCGGAACGCATTTCTCAGCTAAGGATCTCTGGGAGACACCAGATACGGTGCAAACCCTGCTGAAGTACTCCAAGCCTGAGGTGCAAGTTTACTTTGAAGGCACTTTCTCCAATGCGCGCAATGCGGCAATGATCGAGTTTATGGGAACCGAAGCTACCTTGTACTGCGATCGAGGACGATATGAGATTCACCCCGAGCGCAAAAGTAAAGTCCAATATCGTGAAAGAATCGAGGGCCAAGGTTCTCGGGGCAAAGACTTTTACGAAGAAGTCGACGGCGCGGTCTACCACCTGAACAATTGGCTGGAGTGCATCCGCAGTCGCAAGCAGCCCAACGCCCCTGTCGAGGCGGGTGTTGGCTCTGCCGCCGCTGCTCACCTTGCTAACCAGGCCTTGCGGAGCGAGAACATCGCCCATTGGCAAGCCGCCGCGTCGTAGTTGTCGGTGATTTGCCTTGTCATATTGCTTTTGCTGCGCTCTCGTCAGACTCGAGCCGGCTTGTCCAAGCGGCGAATCATTGTTCCGGTAGCTTCATTTCTAGCGGTTCTGCCTGATTGGAATCCATCTCGCGAGGAAGCCGGAATACTCTTCCCTCTTCGTTGGCGAAATAGAGTGACGACTCTGAGGGCTGACGGCCGTGGCCATCGGCCCAGAAGGCAAAGAAGTCTGCGTGCGAGTCGACCGGACGCCTGACGTAGGTGTGGTTTCTCTCGCTGTCCGTAGTCATTTGGCGTACCTTCGTCCAAGTCGCTCCCTGATCGGAGCTCTTCCACATCACTACTTCGCCACCTGGGTTGTAAGGCTGAGGTCCCGTTGCCAGGGGAGCGACGATTCGCCAGTCGTAGGGGGTGCGAAACCAGAGTTCTCCGAAGTCGTAATTGTTGTCCGAGGTGGTAATTGGGCGAATGTCCCAATTGGTTCCAGTCCATCGGGCAATGGTCCATGTTCGCGGGTCGTTCTTAGGCCCCGACTGATAGCCCTTGCTCGTGATGTAAAGCAATATCGGCCGATCCTGTTCGTCGAAACGGATATCTTTCAAGTAAACATTCAGTCCCTCTGCTTCATAGTCGTATACCAGTGCCAGGTTGGCGACCTCGGTCAAAGGCAATTCCAAAGGTCTGCCGTCGACGGTAGTCCACGTCTTGCCGTTATCGGGTGTCTCAAGGTAGTAAAGATTGGTGCGCCAATTGAGCCCTTTTCCGCGAGGATGATAGTTGAAGGCCGAGCCCGCTCGCGTACGGCCAACGCTGCTAATCTGGTAGTGTCCTTCGTCGATCGCCGCCAAACGCTGCCAAGGGCTCCACTCTATCCCGTCTGCGCTCTGCATGAAGCAAATGGTCCGCGCGGCTGGATAATTGTAGCGGGTAAAGAAGCACAGGAAGCCGCTGCCTGGCTGGTGCCAGGCCTGCATGTATGAAAAATTCGTGATAGGAACTCGTTCGCTGCCCTCGAGCCTGGTTGCGGGCACCAGCTCGAACTGGTCGATATCATAGGGCTGCTTACTGCGGTGGATGTAAGATGGCCGAGACGTACCGTGAGAAGTCGAGAAGACCCAGATAAATCCTTTGTCGTCCACCGCGATTACGGGATTGTCATGGGCGTCGTTGGTGTGTTTATCCAACAGCAAGGTTGGTCGGGGCACGGTCTTGGTCTTGTGATCGAAGAAGGAAACCATGTGCAGCAACTGGCGATTGCTTTGCGGGGTGGTGCCACCATAGCAGAAAAAAGTCTTCTCAACTTCCTTGCGATAAACGGCAAACGGGCGGTGCTTCGCACAGTAAGTTCCCAGCCCGCCGCTGTATTTATACACGTACTCATCTCCGGACTTCTGGTTCATGTACCAGATTCCTCGGTAGCCATCGGCTTTCTGATTCAGCGTGACAATCTCTTCGGCCGATGCACTCGGTCGCTCAGCCATGACAAACATTGAGAATACTGGCAGCCAGAGCAAGAACTTCGCCGGCAGAGACTGCCAGCAGGGATGGGGCATTTTCATTCTTATGGCTCCATTAGCGGAACTCGTTGCCACTTGCCGTAACTTGGGTTCTCGAGTGCAATGATCAATAAGTCGATTCGGTCCACGTTCGAAACTCGTCAACCAACTCTGCCAATCGTTGAGGCTCGGCTTGAGACAGATCGTTGGATTCGCCGATATCCTCGTCAAGGTTGAAAAGCTGCCAAGCTTCTGAGGGCCTGGTTCGCAGAATCTTCCAACTCCCCATTCGCAAAGCAGCGTGTTCTTGATACTCAAAGAAAAGCGACCGATAAGGCAATTCGGCCTCTCCGGTTAAGACCGGCAGCGGGTCGCGGCCATCCAAAACCAACCCTTGAGGAAGAGAAACGCCGGCCAGTCTCGCGCAGGCAATCATCAGGTCTGGAGTCCACAGCGGCGCTTGGATCTCAGATCCCGCTGCGATCTGCTTCGGCCAGCGGGCAAGGGCCGCGACTCGAATACCTCCTTCCCAGCAGGTGACGCCGCCTTCGCGCAGCGGAGTGTTCGTGGCAACCTCAAGCCCTCGATTCTCCAGCATGAATGCACCATTGTCTGAGGCAAAAAACACGAACGTCTCTTCACTTTCGTTGAGCAAATCAAGGGCATCTAGCAGTCTCCCTAACGCGCTGTCGAGCGCTGTGACAACTGCGCGATAGCGCTGCTGCTCATTGCGTGTTTTGCGATCGTAACCATATTGTTCGAACGCACTATCTGGAGCTTGCCAGACGACCTCTTCTCCCGGCGCTTTGTTTTTGGCATTTGGAAAGTGGGGCGCATTGAATGGCAAATAGACAAACCAGGGCCGATGGCGATGGCGACGGATAAACTTGATTGCTGCGTCAGCAAACAAATCGGTCGAATACCCCTCGACGTGAACCTCGTCGGTGCCACGATACAGATCATGCTTACGATTATAGTTGTGAGTGTAATAGTCGATGTTCCCTGAGGCGTGGCCGAAGAACTCGTCAAAACCCCGTTCGGTAGGACGGGAGCCCGCTGCGAAGCCGATGTTCCACTTTCCGAAACAACCAGTCGCATAACCGGCCGAACGAAGTACCTGGGAAATCAAAATCTCTTCAGGATTCAATCCCTGCCCGTAGTTGCCTTCGATGCCCGGGAGCTGCTGCGTCAGGCCGTGCCGTTGCGGAATCCTCCCCGTGAGCAGGCAAGCGCGCGAGACAGTACAAGTTGGCGATGCCGTATAGAACTGGGTCAGCTTCGCACCCTCTGCCGCGAGTCGATCGAAGTTGGGCGCCAGAATCTCCGACGCTTTGTTGAAACATGCCAGATCGCCATAACCGAGATTGTCGGCCGTGACGAGCAGAATATTCGGACGCGTTTCATTGGCGAGCAAATTGCATTCTGCCAGTTGGCCGCCGCCGACAAACCACAAAGCAACAACAAGCCTGGTGAGGAAAGGCAACTCTGGTTTCCTTCTTACGAAGACCCGCGGGCAAGCCAAGAGAAGTGCTACTTGCTGCCGTCCGCAGCAGGAATCTTCGCAGGGTCCCAAATAGTTGCCGCGATGTAACGCTCTGGCCCCGATTGCTTATCCCAGAAGTAATAGGTGGTCACTACCTTGCCATTGGCACATTGCAGAGTGCGCGGGTACCCCATATCGCGACCGCCGCCGCCGGTCCGCAGGACAATCTCTTCGCTCCAGGTCTTCCCCCCATCGCTAGAGAGTTTTGCGCACATCTTGTAAGGCGGTGCCCGAAATCCGTACGTCAGACAGACGCGGCCGTCCTGCAGCCGTATCATGCTGGGCGGGTTGCCCTCGCCCGTATCTGGCACAGGACGACTCACATGCTTCCAGCTCTTGCCGTTGTCGTCCGATGCATAGGCATCGATCCAGCTGGGGCCCGAATCTGGCTCTCGCACGCGCGTGGTAGTCAGAAGCTCAGTCGCCGACAGCCGCACGGTGGATGGCATGATTTCGTAACCTTTGATCTCGTCGCCGACGTAGGACAAGAACTCAAACGTCTTGCAGCCATCGCTTGTACGGGCACAGAAGACGCGCCCCTCTAAGCCATCCGATTTGGCAGCGGTGAGAAGAAAAGTTGCGTGGTGTTTGCCGTCGACAATGTAGTCGGTCCTAGCAGAGATTCCCGGAGTACCCATGTTGGGAAGTTTGAAAGGACCTTCCCAATTGTGTCCGCGATCGTAGGAGTAAGAGAACCGCGATTGGCCACCGTCCTTGTTGTCCATCCGCAGCGTCAGCGCGAAGTCGGGGTGCTGAAAGTTGATTCCGCCAGGGCAGTCCATTAGAGGTGGGAGCGGAACTCCCGGCAGTTCAGTTCCGTGGAGAAACTCGCCGCGGGGTATCAGGTCGCCTTTCTCAAGCGGGAATTCTGCCGTCCAAGATTCCCCGCCATCGACGCTACGCGCGAGCAGAAACTCTTCGGGCTTCTCCCGATGGATATTGTGGAACTCCTCGCCAAGATCCTGGTGAAAGCCGCGGCTAAAGCCGACTAGCAATTCGTTGCCCCAAACCCACATGCCATGATTCGCCGGCCAGCCCGCAAACCGCCCGGCTTCGCGAAACACGGTAACTTGCTTTACAACAGGATTCTCATCGGCGGCTATGTCAGAGAATGGAATACCAGCAGCCAGGCAGCCAATAGTCAGAATAGCAAATGCTCGGTAAAACAGTGGCAAAGTATCGCTCCTAATTTGAGTTTTCCAATGATGCCCTGAGGAGGGAGTTTGAGGATGCTGATGGTATACCAAATCGCCGGGCAATCTGCAAAACACTACCGTGGAAAGAGAGTTCAACTAGCGGAAAAATGCAGGTAGAATCTAATCGGCCAGTCGGGCGCCAGAATGGCTCTTGAGCCAGTTGCATTCTTGCTGAATCTTCATTAAGCCGTTTTCCCCATGCAGACCGATATTCGCGTTCTCGAATTACAGCCCTTTTTCACCCGCGAGCGGGCTCGTGTGCCTCTCAAGTTTGGCGGCGTCGTCATGGAAGAGGTCTTGTACTGCCACGTACGGGCAACGGTAGAGAACCGTGCTGGTGTGCGAGCCCAAGGATGGGGGGCCATCCCACTGTCCGACATTTGGGCCTGGCCCCTTTGCAACGCTGGCCACGAAACTGCTGAACGGCTTATGAGAGCTTATGTGGTGCAGTGGTGTCGGCATGTGTCAGACTTCAACGAACTCGCCCATCCAATCGATATCTTCTGGCAGCTTGAACCACATAGGATGGAAGTTGCCAGGCAGGTTTGTGCCGAAGAACAGCTAACCGACGAAATGCCGCGAATGGCAACTTTGGTTTGCGCCTCACCAATCGACGCAGCGTTGCACGATGCATTTGGCAATGCCGCGGCCAGCGACGTCTATGCTCTCTACGGTCGCACGCACATGCAACACGACCTCTCGCGCTGGCTGGGGCCTGCATTCGTCGGTCGTTTCATTTCCGACTATCTCAAACCATTGCCCGAATGGGTCGATGCCTTTCACTTGGTTGGCGGGCTCGACAAACTGACTGCGACCGAAATCACCGACGACGATCCCCGCGATGGTTTGCCTGTTTCTCTCGACCAGTGGATCGCGTTCGAGGGCGTGCGCTGTTTGAAAGTGAAACTTCGCGGCAACGACCTCGCTTGGGACTTGGATCGCTTGGTCGCCATCGCCAAACTAGCGCGCCAAGAAAACGCCAAATTGGGTAACGATGAGATCTGGTACACGGCAGACACCAACGAAATGTGTGATTCGCCACAGTATATGGTCGAACTACTCAAGAAGTTCCAGGAGACCGATCAGCAGGCGTTTGATTCGCTACTCTATCTCGAGCAACCGTGCGAACGTGACTTGCGGCGGCGAATGCTCGATGTGCGCGAACTCGCTGCGATCAAACCTGTGATCGTCGACGAAGCGCTCGCCTCGCTGGAAGATCTCGATTTGGCCTTGGAATTGGGGTACTCAGGCGCAGCACTCAAGTCGTGCAAGTGCCAGTCCGAAGAACTCGTGATTGCCGCCAGACTTTCCGAGAATGGCTTGGCGCTTGCCGTGCAAGACTTGACGAACCCTGGAATCGCACTGCTACACTCGGTTGGGCTGGCAGGGCGCCTGAACACGATTCGCGGCGTCGAGTCGAATAGCCGGCAATTCCTGCCTGACGCCAGCATGCTTGAAAAGAAAGTGCACCCTGGAGTCTACCGCTTGACCAACGGCAGGATCAACACCAGCACCATTCGAGGAAGCGGATTGGGATACCGCTGGGACGAAATCGGCCGAACATTCGACGAAACATAGACTGCGTCAAACCGCAGCGAGCATTCTTGCTGGATAGGTTCCTGTTGGTAACCAATCGGCGCCGAACTGCGATCCTAACTGGCAATCGGCTGAGGCATCTTGGCATGCATGCGTTTCTGCCAATCGTGTAGCTTCTTCAAAAGTTGCCGTCTGCGCTCGGGATCCTTCTGGCTGAGATCGCGTTGTTCGCCCGGGTCGGCTTTCAGGTCGTACAACTCAACCTTCCCAAAGTGGTAGAACTCGATCAGCTTCCAGTGTCCATCTCGAATCGACGCCCCAGGCGTCCAACTCGAACCGTGGTAATGAGGGTAATGCCAATAAAACTCGCGGGGCGAGAGCTCGGCTGTTCTGCTTAGCAGCGGCACAAGACTCGTGCCATCGCAATGCAAATCAGGCATCGCTGGCAGACCGGCAAGCTCCAGCATGGTCGGAAAGAAATCCATGCTGACGATCGGAGTATCGCTCTCGCTACCCGCAGTAGTAACTCCAGGCGCGCGGATAATTGTCGGCTCGCGCACTCCTCCTTCGTATAACCAACCCTTGCCGCTACGTAGCGGTAAATTGCTTGTTGGACCTCCTCCACGCTGCGTACATAGTCCGCCATTGTCGGAAAAGAAAACGACGACGGTGTTGTCACTCAGCTTAAGTTGATCCAATCGATCGAGAATCCTCCCCACGCTATCGTCGACAGCGGCTACCATCGAAGCGTACGCAGGGTTGTCTTGACGAGTTCTCGACTGGACGTGATGTTCAGGCAATGCGGGAGCTTCGTCAGTAAACAGCTGCGCGGCCTTCTCACGATAGTGGTCCACCCGCTTGCGGTAAGGCGTGATTGGCGTGTGAACGTTGTAATAAGAAAGAAACAACAGAAACGGCTGCGCCGCAGTGCGCGAGTCAAGATATTCCAGCGACTCTTCAGTAAGCCGTTCGGTGAGGTACTCGTCTTTCGCTTTTGCTTTCAGGGTAGGGTTATCCCAGGGAGCATAGTAACCGCCTGGGGGCGAACCTTTTGAATTGCCGCCGACGTTGAAGTCGAATCCTTGATCGGTCGGCCAGTGCCCCTGCTCGCCAAGATGCCATTTGCCTGCGAAAAAAGTGCTATATCCATGCTGCTTCAAAACTTCAGCAATGGTGACTTCTTCCAAGGCCAGATTGTCGCGATCATCGACATGCTGGTACTTCGGCTCATGCTTCGACGCTGCACGCATGCCAGGAATCCAGTCGGTGATATCAACTCGCACCGGATGACGCCCGGTCATGATGCTGGCCCGAGTCGGCGAACAAACAGGACAGGCCGCGTAGCCGGTCGTCAGCTTCATTCCCGAATTACACAACGCATCGATATTCGGAGTTTCGTAGAATGTGCTTCCAAAACAACCCACATCGGCCCAGCCAAGGTCGTCGACCAGGAAAAAAACAAAGTTCGGACGATTCGGACTTTCCTCAGCCAAAGAGAAGTCAATCGCCCAGCTTGCGAGCAGCGTGGTCACAGCGATACATCTCGTTAGATTGCTTAAAAGCATGGCTTGCTCCAGATTCTATTCTTAGCCGGTTCTATCGGTGCAATCTTATCACAACAGATCAGAGAATTCTGCAACCGAATCTACCATCGGGTGCAGCCCAGCCGAGGACATCTGCTCGAGCGATTTGGAATCCTTGAAAGCCGAGCCTGTTACCAGGCAGACAATGCGGGATTCTTGAGAGATTTCACCGTTTCGGATCGCCTCGGCAGCTCCGGCAATTGCGACCGCGCCGGCCGGTTCACAGAATACTCCTTCTTCTCGTGCCAGTCTCTGCTGCATTTCGAAGACTTGCTCGTCTTCTACGAGAAAGCCTGTACCTCCCGACGCACGGCAGGCAGCCAGTGTCTCGTGACCATCGATCACATTGGCCACCTGCAATCCGCTGATGGAGGTCGTACATTGGCAGGCGCGTGCCACAGTAGCTCCCTCGCGCAGCGGTCCGGCGATCGTGTTGTTTCCCCGAGGTTGTACACAATGCACGGCCGGTCTTGTGGCTGTCGATTCAAAACCTCGTGCGACCGCCAAGGTTAGTCCCCCGCCAGCGGTTGGACTTAGAACGTGATCGATGCCCTCAGGCAATTGCTCGCATAGTTCGAGGCTGATAGTGCCAACCCCTTGCATACCTTCTGGGCAGTACTTGAAAGCACTAATCTGTATTCTGGTATGAAGTCGGGCAGCCAGCCGCTCGAGATCGAGCATGACTTGTTGAGTAACCTCGGCATTGGTACCAAAACCACGAATGGGCACAAGTTCTGCCCCATACGCGAGCATTTGACGCAGCTTTCCCTGCGGCGCCGATTCGACAATGGCGAGAATGCACCGCAACCCCGCCACGGCACTATACGCCGCCAAAGCCGCTCCTGCATTGCCGCTCGATGTTCCCAAGCAAACGTGGGCGTCGTCTGCTCGTAGTCTAGAAACAGCGCAGGCTGCATAGCGATCTTTGTACGAGCCCGTGGGATTGGCAGATTCGATCTTGAGATAGAGATGGTCTACCCCGAGCGAAGGCCCAATACGTGTCGAACGCACCAAGGGAGTCGTGCCTTCGCCCAACGTAATCTGGTGCTGTCTGGCGATTGTCGGCAGTTGATCGGAGAATCGCCAGATACTCATACGTATCGCCTGGTGCCTGGTGTTGAACTAACACACTAACACGGCGGAAGCTCGCGTTCGTCTTCCAAAACAACTGCTAGTGCGTCACCCTGCCCGACCTGCGGGTAGGTTCGCAATACGATGACCGAGCCGGTTTGGCTGGAAACAACTTCCTGGCCTTCTCCAGTGAACGGATCGCTAAGTGTACCCAAGACATCACCTTGTTTTACGAACTGTCCAACCGTCACCGCCGTCTCGAATACGCCGTCTTTGGGAGCAGGGCAGCAGATCTGCATATGTCCCGATTCGGGACGAGGATCTTCATGGACAATCTGCTGCCGGGGCTCCGGCACGACCTTTTCGAGAAGACCAAACTCTGCCATGACGTTCCGACACCCGTTGATCATCGCCTCGACGCCATGTTGGTTGCAGCGTCCTTCACCTCGGTATTCGACATAAATCGCCGGCACCTGGGCGTCACGAGCTGCCGACATTGAACGGCCATCCAGCTTATCAGTCGTTCCCCATACCAGTGGCAAGGCGAATGCTCGAGCCATCCGCCGCGACGCTTCCAACACTTGTGGCGACTCGACAAGCATGTATCCCGCCAAGGGATAAACATCCATGGTCACTCCCCCTGAATGAAGATCAACGTAGAGGTCGGCCGTTTCAATCAGCTGGGTCAGTGCGCTGGCGGCTTGTTCCGTCACGCTTCCTTGGGGATTCCCCGGACATGTGCGAGCCAAGTCGAGGCCATCTTTTCCACAGCGATTCTTCTGCCCAAAGGCCGACTCGTTGACGACAGGAACCAGCGTGACTTTCCCTCGGGTTGCTGTCGCGACGAGCTCTCGCATTAAACGCTGCACAGCAACAATCCCCTCAAATTCATCGCCATGCACACCAGCGGTGATTAGCAGGTGTGGCCCCGCTTGCTCTCCTTGGATCACCTTGGTTTTCAGTAGCATGATCAGTTCACTTCCAACGCGAAAAGGGAGAAAAGGCGCTAGTTACAGAGCACAGCCGTTCGACTTGCTCTTTGTGGATATCAGCGAATTGCTTCGCAAATCTTTAAACCGAAAGCCGCCATCCACGGGAAGTATCGCTCCCGTGATATAGTCGGCGTCGCCAGATACCAAGAAAGCAGCCGCTCGGCCGATGTCCTCCGGGGTCCCTAATCGCCCCCAGGGCAGCTCTGCGCCCTCCTTGGCGAGGACCTCCTCGCTGAACGTGACATGTTCGCCAGGAGTGTTAATCCACCCTGGTTCGATAACGTTGACATTGATCCTGTGCTGAGAAAGTTCGGTCGCAATCGTGCAGGCCATGTGATTCAGCCCTGCTTTTGCCGCTCCGTACGCGATGCTATCGGCAAAGTGCATCTGTGCCTGCACGCTCGAAATAAAGAGAATCTTGCCGCCTTCATTTCGCTCGACCAGGTGCCGCGCAACGAGTTGGCTCATATGAAATCCGCTTTCGAGAGTTCCTGCGATCGTGCTTTCGAACAATTGGGGATCGTAGTCCAAAAACGAGCAGCGCACGCTTTTCGCCGGATTGCTAACCAGGATGTCGATCCGGCCTGCCCGAGCGATTGCTTGACTCACAAGTGCTTCGCAGCCCTCACGTGAAAAGACATCGCCTTCGATGATCGTACAGTCTCGTCCCAGGGCACGTATTTCGTTGGCAGTATCGTCGACATCCGGGCTGCCGGGCCGATCGTTGATGACCAGATCGGCGCCGCATCGCGCGATCTCAAGAGCACAGCCCTTACCGATGCCACGCCCTGCTCCCGTCACCAAGGCGACCTTGTTTTCCAAAGTCATGACTCGGCTCCCATCATTGCGTCATAATCTCCTACACTTTCTTCGAGCATGGATTTAAGGGCCATGAAGTCGTTGCCATGGGCCAATAGTCGCGCACCCATCTGGTAGTACTTTTGCATGACATCGAGAGTTGCAGCAGGGCATCCCCACGCAATTTGGTGTTTCTTTGCTGCTGCGGCAACAGTCTCCATCGCCTGGTCGACAGAGATACTCGATTGTTTTGTACGGTAACGCATGCCCAGGTCTCCAGGACCTACAAACAGGGCAGCGACCCCTTCCACACTGGCAATCGCATCTGCATTCTCAACAGCCTGTTGAGTCTCAATCTGGACGACAAGAAACGTTTCTTCGTTGGCAGCGCGAATGTATTCGTCTATATCGCCGAGAAAATAATTGCCATCGAGTCCCGCACCGTCGAGTCCGCGGTCGCCAAGTGGCGGAAACTTGACAGCATCAACCAACTGTTTCGCTTTCTCCGGCGTCGAGACGTGAGGGATCATCAATCCGGTTGCTCCGTCTTCCAGGTAGCGATATAGCCGCGACTTCTCCAGGGTCGCAGGACGCAACATGCAGTCGATGTCGGCCAGGTGGAAGTGCAGCAGCAGCGTCCTGACATCATTCTCGCTGATCAGATGGTGCTCCAAGTCGAGCCAAATACAATCGTAACCCGCAGCGGCAGCGTGATGGATAAAGGAGGGGGCGTGGTAACCAAGCCCACACATACGAACCGGCTCGCCGGCTCGCAGCTTCTTAAGAGTCTTGCTCGATCGCAATTTAGGAACCTTTCCTGTCAAATTAGGCCATTACAGCGTAGCAGTTTTTCTATAGGATAACGCTTCGACTTGCTTCGCATAGTACGTGTAGCGACATAAGAGCTTCCTCCTGCCCGCCGATCTCGTCAAGGTACTCAAGGACTCTCGCTCGATGTTCGACGACTGGAGAATCCAAGAGCGGTCCCGCCTAATAGGAGCCCTAGTTGCCGCGAAATACTGGATTTCGGCAGGCAGTGCATGGGGCGCCCAGTCAGGGGCAAGCCGCGACTCAGAGGCCGCTACCGAGGAGTTCGTGGGTGGCTTAGCTACCATTGACTGGGTCATCATCGCTGTCTACGGCTTTTCCACAATTGCGCTAGGCTGGTACTTTGGCCGTCGGCAGCAAAGCACCAAGGAGTATTTTGTCGGTAGCGGGGGCATGAATCCCTTTCTTATCGGCGTGTCGCTCTTCGCCAGCTTGCTGAGCACGATCTCCTACCTCTCAATGCCAGGAGAAGTTGCAGGCAAAGGGCCTTCTTACTTGGCCTTGCTGCTCGCCTTTCCACTCGGCTATCTGGTCATCTCCTACTGGATGCTTCCTGTCTACATGCAGCAGAAAGTTACCAGTGCCTACGAGTTGCTGGAGAATCGGCTGAGCCTCGGTCTTCGGCTCCTGGGGGCTTCGATGTTTCTTGCCATGCGATTGGTTTGGATGTCGCTCTTGATCTATCTGGCCGCCAAAGCAATGTCGTTGATGATGTACGGCGACAATTCCCATGTGACTCAGATTGTTTGGATCACGGGCATCGTTTCGGTCTTCTATGCCTCGATCGGCGGGCTGCGGGCGGTCGTTATCACAGACCTGATTCAAACGATTCTCCTCTTCGGAGGGGCTCTCTTGGTCGTTGCTACGGTGACCTACCGGTTTGGTGGACTGGGTTGGTTTCCCACCGACTGGCAATCCCACTGGGACTCGCAGCCGTTATTCAGTTTCGACCCTGGGGTACGAGTAACGGTCTTCGGCTCAGTGATCAGCGTCATGGTGTGGTTCGTTTGCACTTCCGGCGGCGACCAGGTCTCTGTCCAGAGGTTTATGGCGACGACTGACGCCAATGCGGCCCGCGGCGCGTTAGCCACTCAGGTTGGGGTGACTTTGATCGTGCAGATTACTCTGGGGATTGTCGGCTTTGCACTCTTGGGGTTCTACGCTGCTAACCAAGAGGCAATTCCCATGGGATTAAGCCTGAAACAGAGTGCCGACAACCTATTCCCGCAGTTCATTGCCCACGAACTTCCGATTGGCGTCGCCGGGCTCGTCGTCGCTGCGATGTTTGCCGCAGCAATGTCGAGCATCGACTCGGGCGTCAATTCGATCACCGCCGTCGTATCGACCGACTTCTTGGATCGTTTCGGCTTTCGCCCCTCAACCGAAAAAAGCCAGGTCCTTGTTGCCCGCTTCCTGGCCTTCAGTATCGGCGTTGCTGTGATTTACGGCAGTTCATATATCGGAGCGATCGAAGGCAATATCACGGCGGTTACTAACAAGACGGTCAACACGTTTGCTCCTCCGTTGTTTGCACTCTTTGTTTTCGCGCTCTTTATTCCCTTTGCCCACCCCATAGGAGTTTGGATCGGC
Organism: Planctomycetales bacterium; assembly: GCA_020427155.1. GTDB lineage: Bacteria > Planctomycetota > Planctomycetia > Pirellulales > Lacipirellulaceae > Bythopirellula. The sequence continues at coordinate 27,552 of JAGQOW010000010.1, forward strand.
ACGCTCTGCGCAATTGTGGTCTCATTGATCATGGCCTTTTCAGGAGCCATTGTGCTCTACCTGGCGGATCATTTTCAAATCGATCCTGGAACATTTGGCACCGCAATTGTTACCCGCATCGATCCGGATACCCAGGAGAATATACGAACCGCAGCAGATCCGATCAGTTTTCAATGGATTGGCCCCGTCGCGCTGCTGGTGAACATCGTGGTGGGCTGCGCCCTCAGTTGGGTGCTCACACGAGGCAAGGTCCCTGCAAGTCACGATTCAGCTACCAATTGACTGCAAGACGGGTCCAGCGGATACCGCAGCTTCCACGTTCTTGGCACCAGTGCGTTGCTAAGATCGAGCCATCTTGCAATGCAATGGCAGTTGGAAATCCAAATGCGAACGTATCGAATTCTTCGATCCCGGTTTCTACCGATTTAGCGCGCTCGTGGGATGCATGGGCGTCGTACATGACGTCCTCATAGTGGACCGTCCACCCCTCATCATCGAACGCGACCAGGCACATCACGATTGCTTGCTTGCCGTAGCGCCGGTTGTAGAGTACCAGTAGCCGGTTTTGTCCGAGAGAGACTGTCGAAAGCGTTTGGCCGCGGATTCCCGTCGACCTGGCCGGACTCCAGGTGAGACCTTGATCTTGCGAAACCGCATAGTGGTTTTCTAAGTCCCGATAATCGCCAGGAGTTGCCGTCCAGGCGGTCGCAAGAATGTCACCACCCGGAAGTTCGCTAAACTTATGCTCGAAGAACACTTTCTCGCCCGCCGGGTCGTAGAAAACGGTACTGTGTCGGGGCCAGGTCTCTCCTTGATCGTCAGAAATAGCGACGACCACACGCTCTCCAAGCTTCATCTCATCAGCCAGCGTCGCCCCAGGGGCCAACAATCGGCCTGAGCTAAGGGCGAGCGCAGAAAACGAAACCTCAAAATCGCATTCTGATCCCAGGTCTACTCTTCTCGGCGCCGTCCAGGTCTGGCCGCCGTCATTCGACTGGCAGAGGATTGCATTCATCTCGCGATTCCCAAACTTCCGCGAGTTGTCCGCGTCGATTTCCGACCCATAGGCATAGATCGTCTTACCGTCGGGAGCAAGCGAGAGCTTGAGGAAGTTTGCCATTTCCCGCTCTTCATCCCTTGGCAGCAGCGTCCCCTGGTTCGTCCAATTCTCGCCGCAGTCGGTTGAACGTGCCCATTCCGTGTGCCCCGTCACTTCGGCGCCGCCGCCAACGCTGAAGGAGCAAAGAATATTGCCGTCAGGCAGTTGGATTGCCTTAGGAAAAGCAGAATCGCGCGAGTCGATAATGCCCGTCTTCACGACCCGAACGGTTGGTGTAGTTTGTTCAACAGACATGAGCGGCCAACAAGTCGCTACTGGCCTCCCCCGATCTCTGCATCAAGCGTCTTGTCAAACCAGTCGGCCATAATTGCGACTTCCTCGGCAATCGTTGGCCAGGGATGCGCGCCACCCGGCTTGACAATCAACTCAGCAGAAACGTTGGCCGCTTTCAGCGCTTCGACCATCACCTCTGATTGCTGAAGCGGAACCAGGGGGTCGGCATCGCCATGAATGAACAAAAACGGCGGCGCTGAGGATGTCACTCGTCGGGCGGGCGAAAACTTCGCCACCCGTTCGTCCAAAGCTTTGTCGTCCAGGTCGCCAAAACCCTCGGGGAAAAGTAGCCTGCGGACCGTCTTGCCAAGAAACGGGTCAGTGCGGACTTTGAGTTGTACAGGACCGTAATTCAGCAAGTCAGTCGGAGGAAAGAAAACTCCGACCGCCTTGAACTTCGCTGCCGGGCTCCCTGCTTCAGCGGTTACCGCATCGAGGCAAGCCAGGTAACCCCCGGCGGACGCTCCCATCAGGCCCATGCGGTCTGCATCGATCTGGTACTTCTCGGCATGCTCTATCACCCACGACACGCCTTGATTGAGATTCGCGATCATCTCGGGAGCGCTAAACTTGCTGATCGATCCAGGTCGCACTGCAAAAACCGTGTAGCCCTTGCCGCAGAATGTGTCAAACATGCCCGCTTTCTTGTGGTCGTTGATCTTTCCTCGATCCGAGTGAAAAGCGCCACAAGCGACGTCGACGATCGCCAGGCCGTTGCTGGTACCGGTAGGGGTAAACACGTCCATTAACAGGCCGAAGCCGTGGACTTCAGAAAAAACGATGTTCTCTTGTTGCTTGTAAGCAAGCTCTTCAGCCGCAAAGACTTCCTCCGGCATCACAACCAAGGCCAGTAAGACAACGATCCTCGGCAAGGTGCAGTTGTTCATTCTTCGATCCTGATCATCAAGAGAATTCAGAGGGTTGCTCGGTAAATGAGCGAGATAGGTAAACCGCAAGTTGGTGGTATCCAAGAGCCAGAAGTTCGTCACGAATCAAGATCGCGTTACTCGCGCTGACTTAAATCAAAATCTCCCGGATGGCCCGAGCATCTTCCACACCGGTCAATCGCTGATCCAATCCGTTGAACTTGAACGTTAGACGGCGGTGATCAATTCCTAGGCAGTGGAGAATCGTAGCGTTGAGATCGCGGATATGCACGGGATCTTCGGCAATATTGTAACAGAAATCGTCAGTTCGCCCATACTCGAAGCCTCGCTTTATTCCTCCACCAGCCATCCAGATCGAAAAACAACGCCCGTGGTGATCGCGCCCCGATTCGGCACTGCCGATCGTCCCCTGGCTGTAGACAGTTCGCCCGAACTCGCCTCCCCAGATGACAAGCGTTTCATCCAACAGCCCGCGTTCTTTCAAGTCTTTAATAAGCGCTGCCGAAGCTTGATCGACGTCACGGCATTGTGCGGGCAATTGCTCTTTGATGGCAATATGCTGATCCCAGCCGCGGTGAAACAGTTGCACAAATCGGACTCCCCGTTCCACCATGCGCCGTGCTTGCAGACAATTGGCCGCAAAACTCCCGGGCTTCATCGTTTCGGGACCGTAGCGCTGGATCGTCTCTGCCGTCTCGGTTCTCAGATCGGTTAACTCGGGCACCGAAGTTTGCATGCGAAATGCCATCTCGTAAGCTGCGATGCGGGCGCTGATCTCGGGGTCGCCAACCTCTGCCGCGCGCAGTCGATTGAGAGCCGCCAGATCGTCGAGCTGCTGGCGACGATGCGCAGCAGTTACTCCAGAAGGATTTGCCAGATAGAGTACCGGATTGGCGCCCGGGCGTAGTTGAACTCCCTGGTGTTTCGAAGGCAGGTAACCGTTGCCCCACAGACGTGAAAACAAGGGTTGTCCCGGATTCTTGCCGCTGCCTTGCGAAAGCAAAACGACATAGGCCGGCAAGTTGTCGTTTTCGCTTCCCAAGCCGTAGCTGAGCCACGCTCCCATACTGGCGTGCCCCATCTGTTGCGAACCCGTATTGATGAACGTGATCGCCGGATCGTGATTGATCGCCTCGGTATGTACCGACTTTACCAGCGTGATGTCATCGGCAACCTGTTGCGTGTACGGCAGCAGGTCGCTCATCCAGAGCCCTGCTTGCCCGCTGCGAGTCATGCTCCAAAAAGGTGCCACGACAGGAAAACTGGCTTGCCCCGAAGTCATGCCGGTCACCCGTTGATCGCCCCGTACGCTGGCTGGCAACTCGGTGCCTTGCCGATCTTGAACGCTTGGCTTGTAGTCAAAGAGGTCGACATGCGAGGGCCCGCCCGACTGAAAGAGGTAAATCACACTCTTCGCCGTGGGCGCAAAATGCGGCAACCCGGGGAGCCCCTTGGCGCCCTTTTCTTCGCCCGAAGTTGCTGCAGCTCGACTATGACTGCTGCCAAATATCGAACTGCCCGCCAGCAGCGACGCCAGGGCTGCGCGGCCGACCCCCAGCGAGCTGTTCCCCAAGAATGCTCGCCTGGAAACCTGCCGCCACATTTGATCTCGAAGACTCATGTTCGCACCTGGGATTATCCCTTGGTTATGGTCTCGCTCAGGTTCAGTATCGTGCTCGCCACGCTCATCCACGCAGCGTGTTCGACCGGGTCGATGCTGCTATCGCGGTCCGATTCGCCGATACCCAGGTAAGCAAGGGCCCGTTGTGGGTCACTGCCAAAATCTGCTAGCGCTCGAGCGTACGCACGTTCCAGTATTGCAGTTTCTTGCGCTGTCGGCAGGCGGGATGTTGCCAATTCAAACGCGAAGGCAATGCGTGCCTGCACATCTGCCGACTTCAGTTGGATCATCTGCTGGGCCAGCGCTCGGCTGGCCTCTACAAATTGCGGATCGTTAAGCAGCACCAAGGCCTGCAATGGTGTGTTCGTCGTAGCGCGTTGGTGAGTGCAAAGCTCGCGGTTTGGAGCATCGAAACTCACCATCGAAGGCGGCGGAACGGTTCGCTTCCAGTACGTGTACATGCTCCGCCGATAGAGCTTCTCGCCATGGTCTTGTACAAAGACCTGCGCCGTTGCCGGGCTGCTGCCAAAGTGGCTGATCTCGCGCCACAGTCCTGCCGGCTGATACGGGTTGACGCTCGGGCCACCGATGCGGTCGACCAGTAAACCGCTGACCTGCAGTGCCGAATCGCGCACGAACTCGGCCTGCAGCCGAAATCGCGGTCCACGAGCAAGCCATCGATTGTTCGGGTCCGACCGCAAAAGTTGTGGAGTTACTTGCGAAGCTTGCCGGTAAGTTGCCGACATGACAATCTGTTTCACAAGTCGTTTTACGTCCCACCCGCTTGCCACAAAATCCACCGCCAGATAGTCGAGTAGTTCTGGATGACTAGGAGGCTGACCTTGTGAACCAAAATCGGCTGACGTGGCAACAATCCCCGTTCCGAAAAACTGCTGCCAGATTCGATTGACAGCTACCCGTGCCGTGAGCGGATGCTCGGGTGCGATCAACCAGCGCGCCAGCCCCAAACGATTGGCAGGTGCGCCTTCTGGCAACGGGGGCAGACAATCGGGCACTCCCGGGGTGACTTCCTCTCTCGGTTGATCGTATTGGCCACGGTTCAAAACGTGTGTCGACCGTGGCGCGGACGAAGAGTTCATCACCATCACCGAGTGCGATGTGGCCAGTACCGACAACCGATCCTCCAGATTGTCTCGCTCATACCGCAGATTGACATACTCGGGGGCGATCGACGCGTAGTAAGCCTGTAGTCTCGATTGTTGTTCCTCAGTGCGATCCGACTTGTTGACTCGCACAAAGGCCTGCACGTCTTCCGGCAGGCTTGTTCCGTCATCGATGCCCGAGATGGCATACACCCGAAAGTGGCCCGGGGTCAGTGCTGCGCCCCCGCCAAACTCTCCGCCCCCCCACACCATCAGTGTGGTGATATATGGCATTTGAGAAGTGTCGATCGGCTCGTCGAATGTGAACGTAATATGCTGCTTCGTCAGGTTGTGCGGATGTGGCGACCAGCCGTTATGGTCTCGCGGGTCAAGACAATCTTCAGGCGGGTAATCGGGGTGCGCGTTGCTTGCGGTTGCACAGCGGATAGGAAGCTGCTTGTGTATGTCAACCTGGCTCGAGGGCAACGCGTCGGCCGACGCCGAAAAGCTACTCAGTATGAAGCTCCCTTCCAGCCCTTGCTTGTTGCCGTGTCCCAAACTGCCGCCGGGCAGCTGCGGATGCGGATAGAATTCGACACGCAATCCCGTGATCAATCCTTGGTCGGCCCTCATCAAGAGTGAGGGCGAACGCGAACCGCTATCAAGTGAAAGTACCGACCCGTCATTTCCCAAGTCGGGTACCGCTCGATTCGGGGTCGAGATCTTCAGCAATTCCATTTCGTGAAGCTCGAGGCCCCTGCCGCGGCTGTCAAGGTATTCGATCGCCGACTGCTCCCAGTCGGCCTGGCTCGCCAGGGGCAGACTCAACTTCGCTTCGATCTCCGCCAGTCGCAGCTTGATTCCTTCCGCTTCATCTCGACCAAGCACTGTCGGGGCCTCGATCTTTGGGCCGGCATTCACCCCGCTGTTGCCGTCGAGGCCGCGATCTTCCAACTCGTTGAAAAAGGCGAAAAAGCGATAGAAATCAGTCTGGGTCAACGGATCGTATTTGTGGTCGTGGCATTGCGCGCAACCCATGGTGAGCCCCAGAAACACTTCGGCGGTTGTCTTCACGCGATCGACCGCATAGTTCACCAGATTCTCTTCCGGAATCGTACCGCCTTCATGGGTGATCATATGGTTGCGGTTGAAGCCGGTCGCCACTTGCTGCTCGACGGTCGCCTCGGGCAACAAATCACCGGCCAGCTGCTCGGTAATGAACTGATCGAGCGGCATATTCGCGTTATAGGCGTTGATTACCCAATCTCGCCAAAGCCACATATGCCGACCGCCGTCGATCGAATAACCGTTCGTGTCGGCATACCGCGCCTGATCGAGCCAGGCCAGCGCCATTCGTTCGCCATAGTGGGGCGACTCGAGCAGTCGGTCCACAAGATGCTCGTAGGCGTTCTCGTCCTGATCTTTGACAAACGCGTGCAGCGCTTCAAGTGAGGGAGGCAAACCTGTCAGATCGAGTGACAATCTTCGCGCAAGGGTCCTGCGATCTGCTGCAGGCGAGGGCTCGAGCCCTTCTGATGCTAGTCGTGCATAAACATGACGGTCGATCGCGTTACTGGCCCACCGCTTCTCTGTAACATCAGGCAGTTCGGCTTGCAAAGGGGGAACGAAGGACCAATGCTGCGGCCAGTCGGCTCCCTGATCGATCCATCGGCGAACCAATTCGACCTGATCAGAAGTTAACGCTTTGCCAGAATCTGGCGGCGGCATCCGAACCTCGTCCTCGGTAGCTTCCAGTCGCGCCACCAGTTCGCTTTGCGCCGCGTCTCCTGGCACGATGGCTGCATATCCGCCCAGGTCGGCCAGTGCCCCCTCGCGGAGATCTAGTCGCAGGTCCGCTTCCCGATGTTTGGCATCCGGCCCGTGGCAATGAAAGCAATTATCCGAAAGAATCGGACGAATATCGCGAGCATAATCTACCTCAGGCGAGTCTCCTCGAGCCGCATCTGGAAGATACATAGGCGCCGCTGCACTTGAAATCAGCACCAGGAACAAGCTTTGGATCGGCCGTGTCATAATTGTTCTCGAAACCGCTTCGTATTCCGGCTCGCGGAGATTTGGGATGTGCCCATCCTTTAAGGGTGAGCCGCCACGCGAGCGAGCAACTCTAGTACGGCAGCACGAATCTTCGGTTCTGCTTCCGTCTCCAGGCAGCTGGTGCGTGCACGCCAAGTAGTATACCCTCCCAGTTTATGTTGTTCGGGAGGAGGAATATATCCCTCGCTCCCGTTGGCCAGGCTGATATTCATCGTAGGCTGCAAAGGCGTCTCCGCCTTGATCGAGATGCCGGTGCTGGCGAATACCTCATTGGGAATGCCGACGATACCCATTTCTCCCAGTCGAATGGCTTGAATCTTCAGTTCCCGTGTCGGCGGCATCTCGCTGAGCATGACTGCCTCGCGGGCGTAGATATCTGGCACGACCGTCGGCTTCTTGCCGTCTAACGCCGCGACGACTTCCTTAGCTCGGGCGAGTTCATCTGCTCCCGGTAGCCGTACGGCAAGAGTCAGCAGCTTCTCTTCCATCACGATCGGCGCCCACGATTGGTATTCGATCTGTTGATAAGCATCAAAGGCGGCGTTAGCGACGCTGGTTGCCACGCTGTCGAGATCGAACTGACGCCGACTCTCCTTCGTATAATCCAGAAGCCAGGTATCGCCGCTGGTGCCATTCGATAACGCAGCCATAAAAGGAGGGTCTGACGCTTCGCCCCCGACCAGCTTTGTCATCTTGTCGCAAAAGATTGCAAAGTAATCTGCCGATACTGCTGGTGCGCCGACATAGTGCATCGAGTAGTTTGCCAGCACGGCTAGAGGACGCCCGTCGACAGTCTGTAGCGAAAGCACCGTCACCTCGGGATCGACCGGCCCCAGGGGCTCGATCGCATTTTCATTGCCGTAGCCCGGATGCATCTGGGCCTGATCGTTGGTTGTCCCTCCAAAGGGGTTGGTCGGGGCCGTGCCGGGCTTCATACGCCAGCGTCGGCAACCAACGTTCTCCTCATCGCGACCAACAGCCCAACCAATCTTCGCCGGGGCCAGGTTCTTCTGAGCCCGCTCGATTCCTTGAGCAATCCGAGGCACCACGAAATGACAGTACCGATCGTCTCGGCTGCTTCCCAGGCAGCCCATCGAAGAAGGAGCCGAGTGAGTATGTGTTGCAGAAATTAAAATGCGATCTATCGGGATGTTGGTCGCCGCATGGGCCAGCCGTTTTACCTCGTCGACCAACTCGCGCGGGAGCATGCAGCTGTCAACCACAGCGAGGGCGATCTGCGACGCGCCATCGTCGAGCACTAAACAACGGGCATGCAGTGGGTCGACTACCTTGTCTGCTGTTCTTTCCGCCATGCCGCCGTTAATGATCACCGGAAACTCGACCGGGCTGATGTCTATCGCAAAGGCGCCGGCACGAAAGACTTTAGACTCGCCTAATGCGCACGGTACAGCAATCAAGGCCAGCGATACTCCCAACAGAACTGCCAGGCAGCGCGGGAAACACCCATAACTTCGACACAAGAAACTCATCAGACTAGTTCTCCTTACTTTGGTCGCTGTAGGGCGTGAGTCCGTCAAGATAGCGCCAGTTTTTGAGAAATGAAAGCAAATCTGCCATGTCTTGGTGCGGAATATTCTTTTCCAGCCCTACCGGCATCAGAGAGAGACCTGTCGAATTGATCGATTCGATCTCCGACTTGGAAAACGTCACCTGCTTGCTTTCCTCTTGAAGCAACGACAGGCTCGTAGCACTTTCCGAAATCAATAGTCCGCTAAACGTACGTCCCTCGTCGGTCACCACCAGATATCCAATGTAGTTGTTATCAATCGCCCGATTGGGCTGCAAAATGTCAGCCAACAGCTGTTCCTGTGTTTTAGCATAATTATCGCCAACATTAGGCCCCACTTGCACGCCTATCCCCGCCACCGAATGGCAAGTCGTGCATTGCTTGCGAAATACTTCGCGGCCGCGAACCGGATCGGCCGGCAACTCGAGCGCCGCTTGGTAGTCGGCCAGCACGGCCTCGCGATCCGCCGGCACCGCTGCCGGCAAAATACGGTTGGAGCGTTCGCGAATTGACTCGTTTGGATGCCGACGAAGCTGGTCGGCCGCCACTCGGCCGATATCGCCCGGCAGGATCGCCCCGCTTTCTACCGCATCGAGCAACAGGGCCGAGCGGTCCGAGTTTCTTACGACCGCCTCCAGTACCCGATTGCGAACCAGGGGCATGAGCGCAGAAAACTCAGACAGCAAAGCTTGCCAAGGCTCGATATGGTGATGATAGGACAGAGCGTCGACGGCTGCCAATTGCACAGCCGGAGTCGATTCCGAAAGAGCTAGCTCGGCAAGCAGTGGCGCGCTGCTTCCGTCGTAGCCCAGCAGAGCGATCGCTTCGGTCCTGCGCGTCGCTTCGGCATGGGCGCTGTTTGCCAACTCTTGAGTCGCTTCAAAGATCCTCTGCAAGGCCATTGCTGTTGCACTGTCGCCTGCAAAGTCTGTTAACGAACGACTGATTCTGCCTTTTCGACACAACGCAGCAAGCGCGATTTGTTGTAGCCGTTCCACGTGTATGCCAGGCGACATGGTCGCAAGTTGTCGCGCCAATGCCAGTTGCTCCACCTCGGGAGCCGACTTTCCAAACTGCTCAACAAACTCAACGAGCAGCAACTTTTCTTCCGCCGAAACTCCATCCGTGTACCAGGACTCGTCGGCAAGAATGGCCCGCAGAAGATCCCCCTCGGCGCCGGCCATGGAGATCGCCACGGCTCGGCGAGACCAAGGATCTTCGGCGCCCGCGAGTGCGATGGACTTTAAATAGTCAATCTCATTCTGGCCACGCATAGGCGCCAGACTTAGCGTTACCTGAAACCGAACACGTGGATCAGTATCGTTAGAAAGACTTAAAACATCGGGACGCAATGAATCGGCATCGCCTAACCACCGCTCTGCCACCACAACGGCTTGTTGCCGAACAGCGGGATGCGTATCGGCAAGGGCGTCTTGTACCACATCTCGCGCCAACAAATCATGCCCTGCTAGTACGTGTAGGGCCGCCGCCCGAGTGGCCGGCAACTCCGCTTCACGGGCCAAATGCTCGAGTTCGTTGACGACAGCAAGCTCCTGCTTTTCAAGCAGCAGCCGACCGGCAGTTTCCCGGGTCCAGGCATTCTCCCGAGCAAGCAACTCGACCAACTCCGAATCGGTAGCGTTCGACAACCGAGGCAGGGGAGACTGTCGCTGAAAACCAGTCGCTACCAGCCGATAGATACGCCCGCGATCGTCGCCGTTTCGCAAGTCGGGTCGCTGCTGCAACTCGGCCGGCATGAATTGTGGATGCTCGATCACAGCTCGATACATGTCGACAACATACAGCGCCCCGTCTGGACCGACGCTTAAGTCGACCGGTCGGAACCACTCGTCTCGCGAGGCAAGAAACTCGACTCCTTCGCGTGCTGCATGCGATCGAAAAGTAGCTCCTGCACGCTGCAAGATCTCGCGATGCACCAGGCTGCCCGTAGGATCGCAAGTAAAACTGTTGCCATACATCTCCGCTGGCAAGCCATCTCCACGGTATATCGTGACTCCACAAGCCGCAGTAAACTGGCCGGCGTGCTGCAACGAGGTCGTCCACGAACGGCAAATTGGATAGACTCGTGAGTCCTCGCCAGCCAGAGCGACCGTTTCGACCAAGGCTGGCAGGGCATAATTCGGATTGCGACGCGCGTAGTGATCTTCGATCACGACATGCATAAGCGGGAAGCGGTTATTGCACAGGAACCGATTGCCGAAATCGTCCAGCGTCATGCCATACTGAGAAACGCCCGCGATTGGCTCAAACTTTCGCGTGACCGGATCAAACCGCAGATCGTTGCTCCGGATATCGATCGGCTCCCGATCGACTTCAAAGGCAGATGTTACCGTGCCTCCGCGCAGGCCGTTGGCGATGTAGATATTCCGGTCTAGCCCCAACGTAGGATGGTTGGCTCGCAGCTGAGTGTTCATCTCGGCAAAGCCGGTGAGCCAGATCTCCTCGCCATCTGCCCGCAGATCGCCGTCCTTGTCGGTCAAATAGGCCACCTTTCCCGAAAAGGTGACAAACACTCCTCCACGCCAAGGTTGCAATCCAGTCGGAAACTCGAGCTCGTCGGCAAATACGTGAGCGGTTTCAAAACGACCGTCGCCGTCTCGGTCTTCTAAAACCTTGATGCGCGAAGCGGGCGGCTCTCCGGGCTGGGGGCCTAGCGGATAATCACGCATTTCCACAACCCACAATCGACCATCTTCGTCAAAACGGATCGAGACGGGGTCGATTACTTCTGGTTCGCTTGCTACAAGTTCAACTCGGACTCCCGGGGCGGTGACAAGCGACTCGAGTGCCGCGGCCGGCTCGAGTGGCCGAGATCGTTCGGCACTGGGCTCAGCTTCTGCTCCCCTCACCACAGCCGCTTCGCTTCCTAGCCAGCAGAAGTAGCATACTAAGACCGAGAAAACCGAGATCGCAACCGAGTGCATCAGGAACTTCTTTTCACTCATATCGATCCCTGGGAGTATGGCTCAGCTGAAGTGTGCGTTACAATTAAGACGACGAATAAACAGCGGCTAGGCTAGAATCCTCGCGCGACAAATCATGCGGCGGAGTATTATTCATGAGAAACCAACGTTTTACGATGCTTCAGTATCTACATCTCCTGTCATTCATGTCCGTCGGAGTGTGTTGCAACCTCTTTAGTTCGCCGACAACCGCGCAAGAACCGCTCACCCCCACAGACAGCCCGATTGATCTCTTGGAAAACGGACTGGAAGGATTCTACTCCTGGTCCAGGGATACTGAGTACGAAGATCCTCTCCACGTTTATACCTATGCCGATGGCGTGTTGCAAATCTCCGGCGAGTCGTGGGGAGGCCTGACCACTCGCAACCAATATGCCAATTACCATATGGTTTTCGAGTTCAAATGGGGCGAGCGAACTTGGGGCGATCGCGAGGACCGCGCCCGCGACTCGGGGATTTTAGTTCACTGCACGGGTCCAGACGGAACCTACTCCAACACCTGGTTGGCATCGATCGAAGCCCAGATCATTGAAGGCGGCGTGGGCGACATTCTCGTGCTCTCGACCAAACGCAAAGACGGCACTCCCATCCCTATGTCGCTCGCAGCCGAAGTGAGCCAAGATCGAGACGGGGAGACTATCTGGAGCAAAGGCGGCGAAAAAAAGACTTTCACTTCTGGGCGCATTAACTGGTATGGACGCGACCCCGACTGGGTCGACGAAATCGGTTTTCGTGGCAAAGAAGACGTCGAAAGCCCCCACGGCGAGTGGACCCGTTACGAAATCATTTGCGACGGCGATCGAATCACGATTCTGGTCAATGGCACGGTGGTCAACGAAGCAACCGATGCCAGTCCCTCCTTTGGAAAGATTCTGGTGCAATCCGAGGCAGCCGAGATCTTTGTGCGGCGCTGGGAACTCTGGCCCATCGGAAAGGCTCCTCAGTCTCGCTAGAAGACTATGCCTCATAACGGTTTAAGATACGCTGGGGATGCCATTGGGGCAGTCGCCAGTGGTTGAAAGTCGGCCAGGATCGCCAATACTGCTTTGCAATCGCATTCTCGCCAGGTATACTCGTGGAGCGAGTAATTCGCTCGATTTCTCACCAACGGACAGAACGATCCAATGTATGCGTCATGAAGGCCGGTCACCGGCATTCACTCTGACAAACTGATCGTCTTCTTCTGCCTGCCTTGCTAGGCGTGGCCCCCTACAGCAATGTTTCTTCAATTGCTGCGCACCCAAGGTGTTCTTGGGGAGGGGCCTGTCGACGTTGAAAGATTCAACCTCCATAGGAAATATCTCGATGCCTAACACCTACCGCTCTGCAAACCTCGCCACTTATGCTCTCCTGGTTTTACTAGGTGGAACTACCCAATCGGCCACTGCGCAAACCGCACTCGATACTTACGTCGACACAATCGATGGCTCTTACGGCTATAGTTTGGCCAACACCGTTACCGGCGCGGGATTCACTGGCTACAACATCGACCTTACCTCACAGACCTGGCGAGATCCCAGCGAGATAACACACAACCTCTGGCAGCACAAAATGACCATCGTGCAGCCTGATACGGTCCTTACCAACACCGCTATCCTGGTGATCGGCGGCGGCAGCAATCCGGGTGATTTCGATCCTGGCGACCTCACCGAGTTGGCCGCTGCTGCGCTGCTTACAAAATCGGTGGTTCTCAGCCTGCCCATGGTACCCAATCAACCCCTCACATTTGCCGGCGAATCATCGGGCCGAAGTGAAGACGCGATAATCGCCAAAACATTTGCCAAGTTCCTCGAGAACAATCCAGCCGATAGCAATGTCGATCAATGGCCGCTCTTGTTGCCGATGGTCAAAAGCGCCGTCGCAGCAATGGACGCCACTCAAGATCACATGGGCAACCTCCCAGTGCCGGTCCAGATCGATAAGTTCTTTATTCTAGGCGGATCGAAACGGGGCTGGACGACTTGGCTCACCGCAGCCGTCGAAGCGCGCCCCGGCGGGCCCAACCGCGTAAAGGCGATTGCTCCCGGAGTAATCGACATGCTCAATACCGACGAGTCGATGCAACATCATCGTAGTGTTTACGAAGCTGGACCTGTGCCGCCGGTGAACTGTACTGCAATCGGAGTTCCAGCAGGTTGTTCGCTCTTCGATGGCTTTTCTCTGGCCGTTGGAGACTATGTCTTGGAAGGGGTAATGAATCAGCTCGCCCCCATGCCCGGCGAGACAATCTCGCCGCGTGCTCAAGAATTGCTCGACATTGTCGATCCCTACGAGTATCGAGATCGGCTCGTCTTGCCGAAGTACGTTGTGAACTCTACAGGAGACCAGTTTTTTGCTCCCGACTCCTCCCAGTTCTATTTCCAGGATCTCAGCGGAGAGAAGTACCTGCGGTACATTCCCAATACCGACCACAGCCTTGACGATACTGCCATTCCGGGCGCCTTGGTCTTCCATACGGCCTTGGAACTAGGGCTGCCGTTGCCTGATATCACTTGGGACATCTCAGCAGACGGGACATCGATTTTGGCCGACACGGACATCGCTCCCCAGGAAGTAAAAATGTGGCAAGCGACCAATCCTGCCAATCGCGACTTCCGTCTGGCGACGTTCGGTGCAGGCTGGACCGAATCGGTCCTTCCCGAGCAAGCGCCCGGCCAGTATCTCGCCTCGGTTGTCGCCCCTGCTACCGGGGCGACCGCCTTCATGATCGAGTTTACCTACCTCGTCGGCGGGCAAGAACTCAAATTCACTACCGACATTAGCGTGGTCCAGATTCCCGAACCAACCGCTACTGCACTCATGCTAAGCGGTCTCTCACTTGGCCTGTTCGGCCCGCGCCGAGCTAGTCGTCGCTCAACACGGCCCAACTAGGATACGTATCGTCGCGACCGCGTACCGCGTGCCAGAGAATCCGGTTGAGAGTGTCTTCGTCGGCCTCGTCCACATCGTCTAGCGGCAATTCCAGCGAAGCCAGCGCCCAGTGGAGTTGCTGCGGGTCGTTGATCGCCTCGACGTCAGGATTCATCTGGTCGAGCGGAATAATGTTCGGCACCGAATCGTAAGCGGTGAAGTCAGGCTTGTCGGTAAAACAACTCGTCATCGCGGTTGCCGAGGCATCGAATTGGTTCATTGGCGGAAGTCCGAGAATCAATTCCATCGTGCGAATCATACTGGTTTGGTTGTAGTTCGTGCTGTCGACCACTTTGCGACGAGTATACGGGCTGATGACCATCGCCACGGTGCGGTGTCCGTCGATGTGGTCGAAACCTGCCTGCGGATCGTCTTGAACGACAAAGATGCACATTTCCGGCCAAAACCTGCTTCTGGAAACTGCTTCGACGATTCTTCCCAGTGCCAAATCGTTATCGGCCACCGCGGCTTCCGGTGTCGGCATTCCCGGCTTCGTTCCTGCGGTATGATCGTTGGGCAGAAGCATCACCATGAAATTGGGCAGATTGCCTTCTTGCTCAAACTGCGCTAGTTCGCGAGTAAACTGCTCGGCCCGATGCAGGTCGAGTACGATGCTTGGGAAACCGATTGCCGTAGGGCAAACGTAGGGTTTGATCGATTCGATAGCCGCATGAGCTCGAACATCAATTTCGTTCTTACCCTCCATGAAATCTCGGTAACACTCCAAGAAGGAAGGCCGCTGAGTCCGTTGCGGATCTTTCCAGCGGATCTCGGCGGAGATGAACTCTCCATAAACTCGTAAAGTCTTCTTATGGGCCAGCACGTTGTCCCAGAGAAAACCGCTAGGGGCATAGGCCATCGCATCGCCGCCCCAATAGGGATAACTACGGGGCCAGCCGCCGTATGCTTTTTCCAGATAGTCAGTCACATACGCTTCGTTGGTCCATTGATGGCCGTCAGCGCTAAGTGTGCCGCTGCAGTAGAAGTTGTCGAGCAAGATAAACTCGTCGACAAGCTTGTGGTGGTTTGGCGTAACTTTGCTCCCGAAGATACAGAGCGAAGCATCGCCTTCGCCCCGTTCGATATCGCCAAACACCTGGTCGTAAGTACGGTTTTCCTTAATGATGTATAGCACATGCTTGAAGTGCGAAGGCTCGCCATGCCGCTGGGGCACTGGCCGCGGAGCCACGTCTGCCCGCGGCGGCGCCAGGGCATTCACCGACTCGGTGAGCCGATTGTTCTCGAGCACCTTCTTGGTCAGGTCGGCTAGGTCCTCTTGCTGCGGGATCGGTATCAGCGATACCGTGCCCAGGTAGTCGTGCGAGTTGAAAGCAAAACCCTCGGGCGTTCGGCCGCCCTGTTTCTCGATATCGCGAGACCCTACTCCCTTGATATTTGCCGCATAGATGGCGTTTCTAGATTTGTCGAATGCTAATCCAGCCGGATACCAGCCCGTGGGAAGGCAGCCGGCCAAGCGACTCTGCGGCGGCTGAAAGTCAATCACGGCGAGACAGTTGTTCGTGCCGTTGGAAACGTAAAGTGTTTTCCCCTCGCTATCGATCACCAGGTCGTTTGGAGCGCTGCCAAAGAGCAGTCGAGCCGCTGGTCGCGTCGAAATCGTCTCCAGAACCGTGTCACTTTTGGTGTCGATTACAGACAAGGTGTCGCTGTTGGCATTGGCCACAATGACATAACAACCGTCGCTGGTCGACTCCAACCCCGCAGGGTGCAGGCCGACCTCGATTTGTTTGAGTTCCTTTCCTGTCTGTAAATCAACGACCGAAACGGTGCCGTCCGCGGCGATATGCGTTCGCGGATCGACGCGCACCTGCGTCCCTTTTCCTGCCGGTCCCTTGGTGTCACCTTCCTCCGGATGTCTGCCTGCCCAATTGCTCACGTATGCCTTCGAACCGACCAGCACCACGTCGTATGGAGCGCTCCCCACGGGGATTTCGCGAACCAGAGCTCGGTCCTTCAGGCTGATCTCGGCCAACGTGTTGTTCAGATTCAGCGCTACCCACAGCGAGTTGCCGCTCGAGTCGATAGTAAGTCCCGAGGGGAGTGCATTCTCTGCACGCGCGGCTGGTAGGTTGATAGGCTCTTGTTTCTCTAGTTTTCCTGCATCGGATATTGCAAAAGTATCGAGGTTGCCGCGAATGCATGACAAATAAAGGGATCGACCATCAGGGGCAAACACGATCCCTTTGTAGCTTCCGCCCTGATGAGACTCTTGCGAGACAATCTCGTCGCTCTCCAAATCGACAATTAAGACATTGTCTCGATTGAGCACCGCCAGCCATCGATTGTCGGGACTCAATGCCACGTCGGTAGGTCGCCCCGGAAATGCCACCTGTCGACCCAGCGGAGAAAGCACTTGGTTGGTCGGCACAACGATACGCCCCTCGATCTCTTGGCCGATCTGGGACTCATCGTAATTCAACCTGGTTTGGGCGCCTGCATGCCCAGCGAAAGCCAGCCAACACAGACAGAGCAGGGCGGTTAAGAACAACGGTTTGATGTGTCGCATGAAGAGATTCTCCGTCACATTCTTAGCGATTGGTTCATGGTAAGTTTCAAGCGCCTGGGTGTATCGCTCGCCCAATTGAGCAGCGATCTTGTATCCTACATGGAGCAATTGTCGAAAAC
This sequence comes from Planctomycetales bacterium, assembly GCA_020427155.1. Classification (GTDB taxonomy): domain Bacteria; phylum Planctomycetota; class Planctomycetia; order Pirellulales; family Lacipirellulaceae; genus Bythopirellula. The sequence continues at coordinate 44,679 of JAGQOW010000010.1, forward strand.
TTGGATTGAACTCCGGAGTGCTTGCGTCATGGCGCAATGCGGCAACGAACTGCTCCGAAGTCCAACCAGCTGACTCTGCCGGCGAAGGCAATTGGGCTTCGTCAATGGCAATGACCGTGGCATAAGGCCGACAAAGCTGCTCGGCCTGAGCAAATGCCTTGCGGTAGACCTCCTTGGCAAGCTGCAACCCCTCGCCGTCGGCTTCAGCCAGCCCAATCAATTCCTCCAGCCAGGTGGTTCCCGCCGTCTTCACATGGACCCCGGCATGGTGCTTTTGGATAATCGTCTTGATGGACTCATAAATCGAAAACTTGTCGCTGCCCGAATGGACGCTAAGTTTCAGGTTTCTCGGCAAATTGTACTGTGCTACCGCATGCGCGATCACCGCCAGGTGCGCATCAAACTCTTTGGCAAATCGGTCGATGTCGCCGACATAATCGACTCCTTTGTTGAACCGACCAGTGAATTTCGGGGCGATCGTTTGAATCGGGATGCCCTCATCCGCTATCGCCGCAAGGATCACTAACACTTCGAACGGAGTCTGACGAGCGTCGGTTTCGTCCATCGAAATCTCGGTGATAAACGTGTTCGGAGGCTTCGCCGATTTGATCGTGCGAAAAACCTCGCCTGCTTGTCGCACCGCGCAGAGATAGTAGCGAACAATTGCTGCGACCGATGCTCTCGTAGCAATCAACGGGTGGTCAAGCCCTGCAATCTCAATCTCGCCGATCAGTTCTGCATGACGAGCCATAAAGGACGAGACGGCCTCAGCCGACGCGGCTCTACCAATCGAGTCGGCGACATCGATCGTGAAGAAATCGCTGGAGTCCAAATACGCGTCGACCGTGCTAAGATTAATGTGGTCTGCGTCAACGTGGTAGGAGCCTTTCCAGCCTAACGTCCTGACGGCCTCATCGGCCGCCCAGCGAGTATCAGCGGGTTGCGATCCAATAGTAGTGTGTTCCCGATGCGATTTGTTCCACACGGGAACAACTTCGAGGCCCTCATCTGCCGCCCGTTGGATTGCTAAAAGTTGAGCTTTCGCCTGTCGAGCAAAACGGTCTCCGACACCAAGCGAGTACCTGCCAAGTTCCAACATGGTGCGTCTTTCTTTGGAACTTGCTTTCAAGAGAATCCAAACAGTGCCATACTTACAAACCCAGGTTCGTCTTAGCTGCCGATACTTGCAAGTAAAATCGTAGCCAACAAAAACAGTATGCAAATGCCAACGCTAATTACGAAACCAGAGACATCTGCTCGCGTTGGCCGTTGAATCTCCAGACTAGTGCCAGGGAACATCTTCTTGTGATCGTAGCGAGAGGGCGTTTCATACGATAGCTCGAGTTCGCGGTGATCGTCTTCCGGATTGGGCTCGACGGGCGTCTTCATCTTCACATAGTACCGGTCGAGTAATTCCTGCGAACCTGGCCGAGTCACAAGACTGAGCAAAATCAGGACCACAAAGGGCGTAATCATGCGGGGAGGCAAACGCAAGGTTTCCAAGGCGGCCGCGTTGGTTTGACGTAAATCCATCCCGAGCAGGTGATAAACATAAAAGTCGAGATTGAGCTTTCCTTGTCCTCGAAACGTGCCTTGCTTACGGCGGGTGACGACCACTTTCGAGCCATCTTCACTAGTTACGGTCGAGACTTCGGCAAACTCAACATCGCCAATGGCATCGACGCCGTTACCCCAAAAGATTGGCTGCCCGCCTGTCGTGAACTCATCCACAAAACGGTCTCCGAGAGCGATCTCGGCAGGCCGTTCTCCTGGAGGATTCTCTGCCGCCTCCCAAATCGCGATTCTTGCCTGGTTTCTGGCAACATCCGCCGGAGTCGCTTTCCGCGAAATAGTTGTCGTCACCATGTCGTTGCTAATAGCCAATTCCTGATTGTCGCGCAGACTAGGCATCAAGGCCGGCAGGGCGTACGGCACAACAAAGAAGAAGGCCAATGAAAACGCCATGGTTCCCCAAGCTGCCCCGGTTGTTGCGCGGCGCCAGAACATCCCCACCCAAAACGGAGCGGCAAAGATAATGGCGATCTCCAAAGCAAACTTGTACTGCGCAAAGACGTCGAACGCTGCCAACGACACTGCTGAAGCGCCCACGATGATCAGCAACCCCGCGATTCGTCCAGCCATGACATACTGCTTTTCCGAGGCATTTGGATTGAAGTAGGCGGCATAGATATTCCTTACTAGCAGGGCCGAGGAAACGAGCATGTAGCAATCGGCCGACGACATTAACGCCGCCAGCAAACAGGCAAGCATCAAGCCCACAAGGCCAAGATAGACTCCGCCTGCCGACACATTGCCCAGGATCTCTCGCGTGGCCACCCCCCAGGCTCGATCGGGGTCTTGATTGATCTCGATACTGTCTGCCAGCAGCGCTACAACAATCAGCGCAGTAATCGCCCAACCAATGGTGCAAAATCGCTTTAAGAAATTACCCGTTACCAGGCCAATGCGGGCGGCTTGCTCGGTACGGGCCGAACCGCCGCCGGTCGCAATGAAGTGCGGCTGAACCACAATGCCCATCAAGCCAAGCAGCGATAACGAAACGATGTAGTGCAACGGAAACTCACCCGAGCGCGGCCCGCCAAACAGTTGAAAGCTGTTGGCACTTACCCGCTGATGCATGATGCTGAATCCGTCCCAGGTTCCCAGGTCGCTCGCTTCGACACCGGCAACCGACGCGTAATCGGAGCCGTACTTTTCGACCAATGAAGAAAGACCGTAAGGAATGAGAATGATCGACAGCAGAATGATGCAGAGCCCCTGGATCAAGTCTGTCCAATAAGCTGCTGCCAGGCCGCCGACTACCCCGTAGGCAACCACAACCAACGCAATCACTGGAACCAAGACAAAACGCAGGTCTGCTGGATCTTGAGAGCCAATCCAACCTACCATGGTCAATATGGTGGCTTCTCCCAATAACGGCTCTGCTACCTTGGCGATGGCAGAGAACATGGTCGACAGATACGCCATATAAAAGGAAAAGCCGAACAAGGTATAGGCCGCCCCCATGGCACGACTTTCGTAACGTTCGACAAACCAGTCGCCGATCGTCAGATGCCGCATCCGCCGGTACCAAATCGCAAAGATCCAGTAAAAGGGAGTCACGAAGAGCCACATCAAGGCACTCCAGACGCCGCTCAACCCGCTGGTCCAGGTAGTGCGACCCACATTGATCGGCTCCTGCGATCCGGTCCCCGCCCCGAAAGCCGCAAAGGTCTGCAGCAATTTGCCGAAGCCACGCCCCCCCATGAAGTAGTCCTCCTGCTTCTTCACCCGAAGCGCACAGACCAGGCCAATCAGCAGCATCGCTACAAAGTAGCCTACGAGGACGAGAACGTCAGCAGTTTGCATTGGTGTTTCCTATTCAATGATTATGCCAAATCAATCGGCGCTACTCGGGGTCGGTAGCGGGAGGCGCTGCTTGCGAATCAACCGTGCTATTCCTTTAGCCAATCGACCAGCACCGCAAGCTCAACGTGTGCTCCGTCGTCGAACAACAAAGGTGCATCTCCGATTAACCGTTTCAATCCGTCGATCCCGTCATACTTAACGGCCCCTGGCAAGAACATCGGGTCGTCTCTGCGAGTGATCGCAGCAAAGCCAAAACCGAACGTAGCCACGGCCGTCTTTGTGACGGCATCGTCTGCCTGCACGCGCGCGGCAAGCGCGATTGCTCCCGCTTCTTTGCCTGCTGCCACCAGATGAATCTGCTCGGGGTCTAGCGGGCCGGTTTGAATTGCTCGAATAGTTGCCAGGGCATCTTGCACTCGCTCGGAGAATAGCGGTCGATTGTAACCGTGAAAGAAATCATCAGGATCGGGCTTTTTCCCTTCCTCTGTTTGGGTGAGGTAACTTAGCCGCGCCTGTTCCAGCTTTGTCGCTTCAGAAAGAAACTCTCCTTGGTAAAGTAGATCGACGCCAATTACAGCATAGCCTGTGTCCAGGAGCGTTTTCACCTCTCCCAGGGGCTGCCCCTGCGAATCGAGCAGCCCCGACTTTCCCGTGTCGGTGAGCCACAGAACCGCCTGGTGGTTGTAATTGGCAGAGGGGAGCAAAGCCATAGCAGGTAATTGGCGCTCCCCGTCGTCATAGCCCAATACGACCATGGCGCCAAAGTGTTGGTGAATAGGCACCTCGCTGGCAACGTCTTGACGGATCGGACCGATGTCGTCAATCGTCCGGCCGAGCATGACCTGCCAACCGCCCCCTACGACTCTTGCATAAGCCTCTTTGTCTGAGCGAAGCTTGGCAAGTTGTTCGTTCGAGTCTTGGCTCCACCAGCGGAGTAATGACTTTTCTTCCGCCTCGCCCACTTGCTCACCTGTAGGGGCGGGATGGTCGGATGTCCAAACGCTTTGTTCTGCACGAGAGAGCGGGACGTAGTCGCCTTCGACGATCGGCGACTCCAGCCCCAAGCCGAGTACTTCGTTTACAAACTCGTACATGAAGGTTCGATTCACCAGATTGTAATTGTGCTTGAATTGCGTGTGAAACGCCGCTCGGAATCGATCTTTGTGGCCAAGCAGCGTGTAGAGTTCGAGCAATTCGGGATATCCTTTGGTTTCGAGTTCGATGGTCCAGTCATCTGCTGCCGTGAGGGCTAGCGGCCTTGGCGCAGTCAGCGCAGCCAAGTCGATGTTTCCGGCGCCAATGCGCAAGTAGGGGGCATTCTCGCACTGGCAGCCTCCTTGCATTGCGGTCGAGACCATGACGCAGGGAACGGCAGCCACGGGGCGATCGTCAACAGCCATCAGCATGAAGGTCTGCGTACCGCCGCCGCTGCTACCGGTGACGACAATCCGTTGGGGATCGACGTCTTCAAGTCCCGAAAGAAAGTCGAGCGCGCGAATCGAGTTCCAGGTTTGCAGTCCCATCAGGTTTTGCAAATGCAGGTCGGCCTGCGGGGTGTTCAATCCCCAGGCGTCGGCGGCATTCATGTGCTCGCGGAGCGAGTGGCGATGCGTTTGTCGCTGCACCGAGTCGGCGTAGCCGTCCATGTCGTACTGAAACACGACGCACCCCATGCGCGCCAACTGCACACAGCGAGCTTGTACCGGATGGCGACCGCCTGCTTCGAATCGCTCTGCACCAATGGCAATTTGCTCTTGCAGCTCCTGATCGTTGAACGCATGAAAGCGGCCTTCGTTCCAGTGACCATGGGGGCTGAGTATTGCCGGCAATCTTCCGGTCTTATTTTTTGGCCGGAAGAGGCTGCCGGTGACGAAGTGTCCAGGCATCGACTCGAAGCTGACTCGCCACACGGTATAGTCGTCGCGTTCAACCGGACTGTGTACCGAAGCGTTGAGCGGAGTGCGAGTCGGCATTGGCCAGAGGCCGGTCGCCACGAGCACTTGTCTGCGCAGCTCGTCGGCCCGTTGTGCCCAAGCTTCAGCCGAAGCAACCTGTTGGAAAGGAAAGTAGCTGTGTCCCAAATGCCTCAAGGTGCCAAGCCGGACATCTTCGGGGCGTTCGTCTGCTGAGAATACGCGAGGCGGCTTGGCCTGTACGGAGCAACATGTCAGGCTGATACAAAACAATGCGACAACGGTCTTAGACGCAATCAGGCTCTTGCGCATGGTACTTTCCCGCCACGGGTCCAGATGAGTTGGATGCACGACCATAGCAATCGGCAGCGGCAAAAAGCCTAGATGCCGCCGAAAACCATTCGTGCAATGTGAACGCGGGCCGTTGAAATGTCAACTCAGCAGACTGCTTGGGAATCAGGAATTGCGAACTCTCAAACTTGCCGCAACGCCCCAGAACGTGTTACGCCAGCGAATCGGCTTTCGATTCGCGGTTATTGTGCGCTCATGGAGATTTGGATAGCATAGCGGGGCAGGATAAATGAATGCTTTTCGCAGAACGCCGATCGATTCAGAGAACCGGAGACAAGTCGCAGTGAAAGTTCACATCAGCCGTAGCAAGGAAGAAATGGGCCGACAGGCGGCTGCCGACGGGGCCGCCCTGATTCGCGATGCGATTGCCGCCAGTGGGAGTGCAACGATCATTGTGGCGACTGGGGCCTCGCAGTTCGAAATGCTCTCGGCGCTGGTCCAAGAAGCGGATATCGACTGGTCGAAGGTTACCGGTTTTCACCTGGACGAATACACGGGCATGCCGCTTACTCATCCGGCGTCGTTTCGCAAATACTTGAAAGAACGATTCGTCGACAAGGTCGACCTCGGCACTTTCCACTATGTGAATGGCGAAGGACTGGACGGCAACGGCGACGTGGCTGCCGAATGCGCTCGCCTGGGCAAGCTGATTGCTGCCAGGACGGTCGACGTGGCCTTTGTCGGCATTGGCGAAAACGGGCATTTGGCCTTCAACGATCCGCCGGCCGATTTTGATACCGAGACGCCTTACCTGATCGTCGATCTCGACGAAGCCTGCCGCCAACAGCAGTTGGGCGAAGGTTGGTTTCCGACGCTCGACGATGTCCCCCGCCAGGCAGTGAGCATGTCGGTGCGGCAGATCATGAAGTCCAAGCACATCGTTTGCACGGTCCCCGACGATCGCAAGGCAAAGGCCGTGCAGGGCACGGTCGAGGGGCCGGTCACCAACCAGGTGCCCGCGTCGATTCTGCAGCAACACGCGTCGACGACGCTTTACCTGGACGAACCCGCCGCCAGCCTATTGAGTAAATAGGTTTTGCCAAAGCTGCACAACGGTTTCTTCGAGGGCTGCCCGCTTTCGGCTTTCCCCTTTGGTCCTGCCTCGCCGGCCGGGGTCCCAACTTTTGGGACAAAAACTGCAACGGGTGCAATTGCTGTGAAAGATCAAGTTGCCAAAGAACCGCACACCAGTTCGGTACGGGGGTGATTATCGCAATTGTGGAGGGCCAAGGCTACGATTATTCTTGGCCACCTGTCGGTGTAAGTTTGTATCACAGTGCTCGCCGAGTTTCGCAGAGAAGCGTGGTGGCGATGGAGAAATCCAATATCGGTGCTGGCGACAGTAGCTGGATTCGCAAGAATTCAGCGGAAGTGCCAACGACGTCTCCAACATAGCTGAACTCTTGCGAGTTCAACTACATTGACAGGATGGAACCGCCATGAGCGCGGAAGAGGGATGTAGAGAGTAGAGATTATCAGTGAGCATGAAGGCGACCGTCTACTTCATGCCCACCCCGGCAGACTTCCTATAGGTGGCACCCCAGATTCCTTGAAATAAAAAAATTGAATCATCCTGGTGCTTACCGCTGACATTGAGATTCAATCACACTGCTGGACAAGCCAGCCGTGGCACCCTATTGATTCTTGAGATTGCTGCTAGGCACAGGCCACTCGACGTGGCCTGGAATGGAGGAGCAGCCCAAAAAGCCCTAGGGTCATTATCCAGGTGCTCGGCTCGGGAACCACCGAGTCCGAGTACTTGGCGATAAATGCGTCGAAATCGCCCGCATTCGTCCCTCCCAGATCGCCATAGGTAATTCCCGAGATATAGACATTCCCAAGGCCGTCGGCGCTCACGCCAAGGCTTTCGTCAACACTGGTCGACCCAAGCTGTTCGGTCCAAAGGAGCGTCCCCGCGGCGTCGTATTTGCTGACAAACGCGTCGTGATCGCCCGCATTCGTCCCTCCCAAATCGCCACGGGTAAACCCCGAGATATAGACATTCCCGAGGCCGTCGGCGCTCACGCCATAGCTAACGTCATCACTGGTCGACCCAAGCTGCTCGGTCCACTCATGCGTGACCGCGTGCAACGGAGGGCCTGCCGAGGCGAGTGCAAGAAAAGCTATTGAAGTAAGGATAGTGCGAATCAACTAGCCACTCCTTATGTGAAAAACTTGAATGTCTTGGCACGAAGGCAACCTGCACATTGTTCCCAACTCGGCGGATTAAAGTAGGTAGTGAGAGAGACAAGGGCTTGGGTGCCATGGCCACGGAGGTCCTCCGACGTGGCCATGCAAAAATGTCGTACGACATAACATGCTAGGCACAGGCCACTCGGCGTGGCCTGGAATGGAGGAGCAGCCCAAAAAGCCCTAGGGTCATTATACAGGTACTCGGCTCGGGGACGAAGTACATTTGCAATTGACCCTGCTTGGTGATGATGGCGGTTTGGCCATCTTGGGACAAAACGGGGCTTCGCCTCCGTCACAAATCCGTGCGATGAGTCACGGCAATACCTATCTAAAGCACAACTGGGCCTTCGGTGGAAACTCCATGTTTTACTTTGGAGCATTCGACAATGCGAACGTTGCCAGTTAGAAAATGGGTGCGATGAATACGGCTCCGCTCAGCAAAATGACCGCCCTTTATGGCAACTTCGCCTACGTTGCCCCAGGTGCATCCACTGGAAACCCGGGATTCGGATCATAAAGTGGGTTGAAATGAGATAAGCGGGAAGTTTTAACAACCTACTTTGATTCTGGATAACCAGCCAGATGCCTGAAGGGGCGCGATGCTGAGCGGGCTGCTACTGAAGCTGGGGAACTAGGATTTGAACCTAGACTAACGGAATCAGAATCCGTCGTGCTGCCGTTACACTATTCCCCAGGAGAACTCTGCCGCAGGTTGGCTGCGAGACTACGGCCGCATTGTCGGCCAAAGCGGCCAGGCGTGGCGAGACTCGTGATGGTCCGACGTGGTTGGTACAACCTGCCGGCGCCGCCATTCTATCAAGACAGCGTTGCAAGAAAAACCGCTATTTGGGGCGGCGGCTGGCCGAGTCGAGGCCATGTTTCGCGGGCGGAGATTCTCGCCGCGTTCAAGCGACGAGGGCGTCGATGACGTGCGATTCTCGTGTAATGTTGGTCAGCCGCAAGTCGACGCCCTGGTAGGGGTAAGTGAGCTTCAGATGGTTGATGCCGAACTGGCGCAGCATGGTGGCCTGCAGGTCGTTGATGTGAACCGGGTCGCGCACCGGGCTCCAGCCGATCTCGTCGGTTTCGCCGTAGGTGTAGCCGCCCCGGAAGCCGCCGCCGGCCAGGAACATCGAGAAGGCGTAGGGATGGTGGTCGCGACCGCTGACGTCGCGGTCGCCAGGCCGGTTTTCTCCTAGCGGCGTACGGCCGAACTCGCCGCCGCACACGACCAGTGTTTCTTCCAGGAGTCCGCGCTGCTTGAGGTCTTTGATCAGCGCTGCGATGGGCTGATCGATCATGGTGGCGTTGTATCGAAGCCCCTGGTTGAGATCGCTGTGGTGATCCCAGGAGGCAAAGATAATGTTGATAAATCTGACGCCGCTCTCGACCATCCGACGGGCGAGCAGGCAGTTGGTGGCGAACGATTTGAATTGTTCTCCGCTGCCGGTGCGATTGCCGCGCTCCTCGGGTTCGGGCCGATTGACGCCGTATTCATCGAGAGTGCGTTTGGTTTCGGTCGAGAGGTCGGTTAGCGCGGGTGCTTCGGTTTGCATGCGAAACGCCATTTCGTAGTTGGCGATACGGCTGGCGATCTCGGGGTCGTGGACTTGCTCGTAACGTCGTTGGTTAAGCTCGCGGAGCACATCGAGCCCTTTGCGTTGCAGGGCAGGGGGCAGACCGGCGGGATTTTCGAGATCAAGGATAGGCGGCCCCTGGTTTCTCAGCAGCACGCCGGCATGGACCGACGGCAGGTAGCCGCTGCTCCAAAGCGTCGCTCCGCCACTGGAACCGCGTCCGGAAGTAAGGACGACATAGCTGGGCAGGTTTTGATTACCGGTGCCGAGCCCATAAGAGAGCCACGAGCCCATGGCCGGCAGGCCGAATCTTGCCTGGCCGCATTGCATCATCAATTGGCCGGGGTGGTGGTTGAACTGGTCGGTGTGCATGGTGTTGATCATGCAGATGTCGTCGGCACAGCTGGCGATATGGGGGACGAGATCCGAAAACCACATGCCGCTTTGACCGTGCTGGGTGAATCTCCGGCTGGGGGCCATCAGCGTGGCAGTGTCTTTTTGAATAAACGCAAAGCGAACGCCCTCGGAGAGCGACTCGGGCATTTTCTGGCCGTCGAGTTTCTGCAACTCGGGCCGGTAGTTGAAGAGATCAAGTTGCGAGGGTGCGCCGGCAAGGAAAATGAAGATGCAGCTCTTGGCTTTGGCAGGGAAATGTCCGGCCTTGCTGGCGAGCGGGTTGACCGCTGCCCCGGCAGCGAGGGTTTGTCGGCCAGCGGCGAAAGCGCCTTGTTGGTCGAGCAGCGAAGTAAGAGCCACGCCGCCAAGTCCGCTGGCGGCTGTGGTGAAGAACTCTCGGCGGGTGAAGTCGGAAGTATTCATGGGAACGAGCTGTCAGGCTCTAGGCTGGAGGAAGTCAGGGAGTATCCAGGTTCGAAACTTCTGTGTTATAGGTGCGTGATTTACTCGCGGGTAAAAAACTCGTCGAGGTTCAAAATGACCCGCGTGGTTGCTACCCAGGCGGCGTTTTCTGGAGCCGCTACATTGACGGCCGGATGGTTGCCCACAAGCTTGGCGGCTTCGTCTGAATGGGCTTTGTAATAATTGCGGGCATCTTGCAGCAAGCTCTGCAGCAAGTGGGCCTCGTCTGGTTGGGGCTCGCGACCGAGGGCCACGAGGTAGGCCTGCCGGATACGAGCGTGATCGGGGAGTCCGCTGGCCAGGCTGAGATCGAGAAGTCGGTGCGCAAAGCCTTGGGCTGCTTCGTGAAAGACTTCGTTCTGCAGCGTTGCGAGGGCTTGCAAGGCGTTGTTCGAGCGGTCGCGTTGGGATTTCGAACTACTTGAATCGGGGCAGTCGAACGTAGACAGGTTGGGATCGATTGCCGTGCGACGGAAGAAGGTGTAAAGGCCGCGGCGATAGCGGCTTTCTCCTTCGGAGACTTTGTAGTTATTTGAATTGGCGTAAGTTTGTTGGGCGATAATGGCGGGCAGTGGCGGGAAGACGCAGGGGCCGCCCAACTTTCTGCTGAGCAAGTCGGAGGTCTGGAGGGCGATGTCTCTGAGGATTTCTGCTTCGACGCGGAAGCGATTTTGCCGCGCGAGCAATTCGTTCTCCGGATCGACGCCGAGCAACTCGGGCCGTACAGCCGAAGATTGTTGATAGGTTGCCGAGTTGACGATCAGGCGGATGAGTTCCTTGCGACTCCACTTGGCCTCGTGAACGAACCAATGCGCCAGCCAATCGAGTAGTTCGACGTTGCTGGCAGTCATGCCGCGCGCGCCGAAGTCGCCAGGAGTGGCGACAAGCGGGTTGCCGAAGAGATGCATCCAGGTCTTGTTCACGGTGACCCGGGCCACGAGCGGATTGTCAGGACTGGTGAGCCAGTAGGCCAGGTCCAAGCGATCGGGAATCTCGCCGCGCGGCTGAATGGGAGGCCATATAGCAGGGGCTTGGGGAGTCAGCGCGCCGTCGTCAATTCTAGGGCGGAGAAAATCGCCGCGTTGGAGAATGTAGGTGGCACGACGGTTGTCGGTGCGTTCGTGCAGGTAGCGCACAAAGCCGTTGCTGTTGTCGAAGTTCCGCAGTTTTGACAAGCGGCTTTGCACTTCGTTGCTGAGGTTTTTGTCGTTGACTTGCTTGTTGAGCAGATCGGCAAGTTCGGCGATTTGCTTGTTGCGATCTTGGAGATGTTTTTCTGCCTCTTCAGGCACCTTGTCGAGGAAGTCGGCCGCCAGGTCGGCGTTGTTGAAGAAAGCGACCAGGGAATAGAACTCGCGTTGGCTAATCGAGTCGTAGGGATGGTCGTGGCACTGACAGCAACCGACGGTAGTCGCCAGCCAGACGGCGCCGATGGTGCTCATCCGATCGATGATGCGCTTGGTGCGATCTTCTTCTGCATCGACGCCGCCTTCCAGATTGTATTGGGTCTGCAGATGAAACTTGGTAGCGATGAGATCGGCGTTGGTGGGTTCGGGCAAGAGGTCGCCGGCGATCTGCTTGACGGTAAACTGATCGAAGGGCATATCGTCGTTGAGCGATTGGACGACCCAATCTCGAAAGAGGAAAGCGTCGTTTTTGGGCGAATCTTTTTCGTATCCCTCGGAGTCGGCGTAGCGGGCTTCGTCGAGCCAATGGCGAGCCCAGCGTTCGCCAAAGTGAGGCGAAGCGAGTAGCCGATCGACCAAAGCCGAGTATGCATCGGGTGATGAATCGCTGACAAAGGAATCGACCTCGACGACGGTGGGCAGGAGCCCCGTCAAATCGAGAGAAAGACGGCGAATGAGCGTCCGACGGTCGGCCGACGGCGCGGGAGATATTTCTAGTTCCTCCAATCGCTGGCGGACGTAGTGGTCGATAGAGGGCGATTGCCCTTCCTCGGCTTGTTGAAGCGGCGCATAAGACCAATGCTTGGGCCAGGGGACTCCTTGATCGATCCAGGCTTTGACGGCCTCGATCTCATCGGGGCCGAGCGGCTCTTCGGGAGGCATGCGCTCTTCAGGATCGTCGGAAGTGATCCGTTCGATCAAAGTTCCAGCCGTCGAATCGCCGACCACAAGCGCCGGTTCGCCGTACTCGGTGGGCGAGAGGAGCAGCTCGCGGCTGAGGACGCTAAAGCCGGCGTTTTTCTTCACTCCGCCATGACAAGCGATGCACTTTTGGAGGACCGGTTGAATCTCCAAGTGAAAGTCGACCGGTCGGCGAGTTTCAGAAGTTTCGGCTCGGGCAACCCAGGCAGGGAGCGCCGAGACCAAGAGGAGTGCAGGGAGCAGCTTTCGAAAGACCACAATCGACCGACGGTACATGAAGAACCCTCGACAATCTGTTAGGTGGGCTAGTGTGGGTACCGCCAGAAAATCGACTTGACTCTGCAGGCGGAGCTTAGCGGCAGGGCTCGCGGGGTGCCTTCCAGTGTAACATCCTGGCGGAGGCTTTGCATCATTTGGGGGCAATTGGCGAGAATGAGCTGCGGAACGGACTGCAAGTTTGTTCCTCTGGCCGGAGGACGTGATTGAGACGCAGCTAAGCCGTCTTGGCGGCCCATTTTGCCTGCCAAGGTGTGGCGCAGCCATTTCAGGCTTAGTTGACGGTGCTGCCGATCAGGCGCTAGAATTGGCGGTTTCGGCAGTCGGCATCGGTGCGATGTGCGTCTGGCGGTTTATCGAGGGCAATGCCTTCATCTAGACATGTGTTCGGACAGCACTTCATGGCCAAGTTGAGAATCCTTGAAGGTAGCGAACAGGGCCGAGAGTTTGACCTTGAGGGTCAGCGGTGGGTAGTGGGCCGCAGTCCTGAGTGTGATGTGGTGATCGACGTCGCAGCAGTGAGCCGCCGGCACGTGATTGTGACCAAGGAATCGGGCCAGTTCTTTGTGCAAGACCTGGGAAGTCGTAACGGTACCTACATCAACAACCAGCGGGTCGCCGAACGTGCGCCGATCAAGGACGGCGATCGGATGTTGATCTGTGACGTTCTATTTGAGTTTTGCCATCCCGTGGAAACTGCCGGGCCTGATAGTGCGGGCCGCGGGGTACCATCGCTGTTGAGGCCGCAGGAAGATCACTGGGAAACTGGCGACAGTAGTTCGACCGTCATGGCCACGATCGACGTGGGCAAGGCGGGGACGGTTTCCTGGAAGCTTTCGGCCAAGCCCGAGGCTCAGATCGAGGCGATGGTCGAGATCTCCAACAATTTGGGCAACACGCTTTCGTTGCAGGAAATATTGCCGAAGCTTCTCGATAGTTTGTTCAAGATCTTCGTGCAGGCGGATCGCGGGTTTGTCGTGATGCGTCCGCGTCCGGATGCGCCGTTGGTGCCGGTAGCTTCCAAGGCCAGGCGGCCCAACGACGAAGCCAACATGCGGATCAGTCGTACGATTGTCGAACAGGCCATGGAATCGAAGCTGGCCATACTGTCGGCCGATGCCAGTTCGGACGAACGATTCAACATGGCCGAGAGCATCACTGACTTTCAGATACGCTCGCTGATATGTGCGCCGTTGATTTCGAATAACGGCGAGCCGCTGGGCGTATTGCAGATCGATACGCGCGACCATCTGAGCCGGTTTACCGATCAAGATTTGCACATGCTGGCCGGTGTGGCGAGCCAGGCATCGATTGCGATCGACAATGCCAAGATGCATGAAGAGGCCATCAAGCAGCGGGCATTGCAGCGGGATTTGGAAGTTGCCAGCCAGATGCAGCACGCGCTGCTGCCGGCGAGTTCGCCGGACTTGCCGGATTATCATTTCTTCGAGTTTTACGAAGCCGCTCATCTGGTGGGGGGCGACTATTACGATTATGTCTTGCTCTCGAAGGGACGATTCGCGGTGATCGTGGGCGACGTTGCGGGGAAAGGAGTTTCGGCCGCAATTCTGATGGCCAAGCTATCGAGCGACGTCCGGTTCTGGCTTGCCCGTGAATCGGATACTGCGAAGGCGATGGGGAATATCAATGCAGCGTTTTCGCGGCACGACTGGGATGATCGCTTCGTGACGATGGTGGTAGCGGTGGTCGACCCCGCGGATCATATGCTGACGTTGGTGAACGCCGGCCACATGCCGCCGCTGTTGCGCAATGCGGCCGGCGAAGTGATGGAGATTGGCGGCGAAGAAGCCGGCCTACCGATCGGAGTCTTGGACGATTATCAATACGAAGCCTACACCCATCCGTTAGAGCCTGGCGATTTTATCACGGTGTTTACCGATGGCTTTAGCGAGGCGATGAATTCGAAGCGCGAGTTGTATGGTCTTGAGCGGCTGATCGAGGTGGTCGGTCACAAAGAGGTCGGCTTTGAAGATTTGAGCCAGCATGTGCTCGACGATGTACGCAAGTTTGCTGGCGACTTCCCCCAAAGCGACGATATGTGCCTGGTCTGCTTTGGCAGAAAGTAGGCCAAAAGGCCGTCGGCCATCGATTGCTCGGGACCGCTTGATCGAGCTACTTCGAACGGGCGCCTAGCCTTTGGCTTAGCATCTGCATGGCGTAGAGCGAAGTGCGAGCCGTGGCGTACAGGGTTTTGCCGTCGGGCCCCCCAAAGGTCACATTGGCAGGCTGCTCGGGCAGTTCGATGGTGCCCAACAGTTCTCCCGCAGGATTTACCACCTGGATGCCAAAGCGGGTCGTCAGATAGAGGTTGCCCTGATTGTCGATCGTGACGCCATCGCAGCCTCCTGCCTTTTCACCCTCGGCAGTAGTAACCGTATAGAAGTCCTCGCCGGAGCCGATTTGACCAGGCTTATCAACGGCGTACTTGCGCATGGTAGATTCGCCCGAGGGAAACACATACAGCGTATGCTCGTCGGGGGCGAGCATAATGCCATTGGGGGCAATGAGATCGTCGATGAGTCGAGTCACGGTTCCGTCTGCTGCAAGATAGTAAACGCAAGTCTTGCCCTGAGGGAGCGGTTCTGGCGCGCGGTAGTGGGGGTCGGTAAAGTAGATTCCGCCCAGTCGGTCGATGATGAGATCGTTGGGAGCATTGAATCGCTTGCCCTGGTAGCCGTCGGCCAAGATGCGTCGCGTTTTGGTTTTCACATTCCACGCGGCCAGCTGACCTTCCATTTCGCAGGCCACGAGTTCGCCGGCGGCGTTGAACATCAAGCCGTTGGAGTGTCTTGATTGGTCGGTAAACACGGAAAGGTTCCCCTCGGAATCAAGCAGGTGGATTCGGGCGTTGGGGATATCGCTGAAGTAGAGATTCCCTTGGCCGTCGTAAGCGGGACCTTCGGTGAAAGCAAAGTCGGTGTGCAAACGCAAGATTTCGCCGCTGGGGCCAACCCCTGGAACTGTCTCAGCCGCTGAGACGAAACCGGCAAGTGAAGTTGCCAGCAGAAAAACGAGGCACAACCAACTGAAACGAGGCATGATCTTGCTCCTGCACGGCTCGGGGAGAACGGGCTAGTGGCTGTGGCAGTATTGGGGCCGCACTCGATCGGAGAAACCCAACTACGTTCAGTCAGCAGGGCCAGTCAGGCGTTCACTGCGCATCCGAAGGCACACCATACAACCATCGCTCAGATTGAGTGTAGCGGTGCGAGGCGCGAAGAGCAAAGCGCCAAGTAGAAAGGGGGTGTCGCGGGCCAGGCAGCTATCGCCAGCTCACTTGCAGTTGGTTTTCGACCAACTCGACCCCGTCGACCCGACGGACCAGTTCCTGGGCCATTTGTTTCTGATAAAAGGAACCCACGGTCCCTTCGAGACGCACCCGGCCGGCAAAAGTCTTAAATTGGATTCGCTTCTGACTAATGTAGGGGCTCCGATTCAAGGCACATTGAACTTGTTCTTGAAGAGGATTGGCCGTAAGTGTTGCTTCCATGATGCGGTGTCTCGTTGGCGTTAGAGGGAGGGTGACGGGAAAGGGGGCCAACTCTACAGAAGTTTTCTGCCTGAGAGAATATCGGTTATGAATTGACAAACGTTGGAACAAGGGTGGGTTTCCGATCAGGAAAAAGCCGAAAACTCGGCCGGTCGTACGGAGTCTGCCGATTGCATGCCGCCCCCGCAGGGGAACGAACCGGGCGAGTACGAGCGATACGTCGAGAGGACTTACAACCAGGGGGGAAGTTCGCCGGCCTTGGGCAGGTGGATGACTTTGGCACTGCTGATCGAACTGAGCTGGCGGACGTCGGCTAAGGCCGCTTCAGACGGCTCAGCGTCGAGATTCAGGACGCCGACCGCGTTTCCACCGGGCTGATCACTAGCCCGGCCTACAGCCATTTGGCCAATGTTCACGCCGTGCTTGCCGAAGACGGTTCCTACGCCGCCGATGATGCCGGGCACATCCTTGTGGGTGAAGACCAGCAGGCAGCCGTCCAAATAGGCTTCTAGGCGATAGCCGTCGAGGGCGACGAGCCTTGGCATCGACTGTCCGAACACGGTGCCAGTAATCTGATGTTTTGACTCGTCGGTTGTTACTTCGGCGGTCATGGACGAGCGAAAAGCGCCCATTTCGGCGCTGGATTCGGTCGAGAGATCAATACCACGCTCGCGCAACATCAGTTCGGCATTGACCAGGTTGACTTCTTCGTCGAGGGCATTCTGGAGCAGGCCGGCGGCGAAGGCGGAACTGAGCACCTTGGTGTCTCGGGCGGTAATTTCGCCACGATACTGGAGCCGGCAGGACTTGGCGCCGCTGGTCTGGAGGCCGGCCATCAACATGCCCAATCGGTAGGCCACGTCGAGATAGCCGCGCAAGGATTCGAGGGTTTTGGGGTCGATCGGGGCGACATTGACAGCGTGGCGAATGGTGCCATTGGTGAGAAAATCGGTCAGCAAGGCGACGGCTTCGACGGCGACTTGAGTTTGTGCTTCTTCTGTGCTCGCTCCCAAGTGGGGGGTGCAGAGGACTCCTGGCAAGCCGAAAAGGGGGCTGTCGGTGCAGGGCTCCTCTTCATAAACGTCGAGGGCGACGCCAGCAAGCTTGCCAGATTGCAGGCCCTGCACCAAGGCGGCCTCATTGTAAATTCCGCCCCGCGCACAGTTTACCAGTCGGACGCCTGGCTTCATGAGTTCGATTTGAGGAACGTCGATCAGATTGCGGGTAGCGTCTGTGAGCGGGGTATGAACAGTAAGGTAGTCAATCTGGGGGAGCATTTCGTCCACCGTGTTGAACGGTTCGATGCCTAACTCGCGTGCGCGTTCTTTCGACATAAAGGGATCGTAACCGAGGACTTTCATTTCGAAGGCGAGTGCCCGTTCGGCTACGGCCAGGCCGATGCGTCCGAGGCCCACGACGCCGAGTGTTTTTCCAGCGACCTGCGAGCCCATATATTTTTTGCGGTCCCAGCGGCCTTCGAGAAGGCTCTGGTAAGCGGAAGCGACGTTGCGCGACATCGCCAGCATGAGTGTAATAGCGTGCTCGGCTGTACTAAGCGTATTGCCAGCAGGGGTGTTCATGACGACGATGCCGGCCCTCGTCGCGGCGGGTTTGTCGATGTTGTCGGTGCCAACTCCGGCACGGACGACAGCTTTCAATCGGCGGTTCCCTTCGAGAACGTCCGGCGTAAGTTTGACGCCGCTGCGGCAGATAGCTCCATCGAATTGATTGAGCGCATCGCGTAGCTCGTCGCCTTTCAACCCGGTGCGAACCTCGTATTCGATGCCGGCAGCCGATGCCAACAGGTCGAGCCCTTCTTGAGCTAAATCGTCGAGAACAATTACTTTTGCCATGGTGCTATAAAAGGTAATGTTGGAAATCGTCGGGCAAAGTTCAGGGGCGGCAGGTTATTGGTTGGCCCGTTGGAACTTGACCATGAAATCTCTAAGAGCTTCCACGCCTGCCAGGGGCATGGCGTTGTAGATCGAAGCGCGGATGCCGCCCACAGAGCGGTGTCCGGCAAGGTCGGTCAGGTTGCACTCTTTCGCCTGGGCCAAGAAAGCGGCGGTCAAGTCGTCGCTGGGCAGCGTAAAGACAACGTTCATCACCGAGCGGCAATCCGGCTGGGCGTGACCCGTGTAGAAGCCTTCGCTTTGGTCGACGACCTCATACAGCATTTTTGCTTTGGATCGATTGAGGGCTGCCATTTTTTCGAGCCCACCGATTTCGTCGAGCAGCCAATCCGTGACCAGCCGCACCACGTAGATGGCAAATGTGGGGGCAGTATTCATTAACGAACCCTCCTCGGCATGGATTCGATAATTCAAATAGATTGGCAAGGTATCGCTGCTGCGCTGGAGCAGGTCTTTACGAATAACGACGATCGTGACTCCCGCCGGGCCGAGGTTTTTTTGGGCACAAGCATAAATCAAACCGTAACGTTCGATCGGCAAGGGCTTATACATGAAATCGCTTGAGGCGTCGCAAACCAGAGGCAGGCTGCCTACTTCAGGCTCGTTGGGAAACTGAACCCCCTGAATGGTTTCGTTGGAAGTGATGTGGACATAGGCGGCAGCAGGCGTGAGTGCTAACTGGTCGTTGGTGGGCAGACTTGTGTAGCGTTGGTCGCTGCCGTCCCAAGCAACGTTCATATCGCCTGCTTTGACCGCTTCTTTCAGCGCGTGTTTTCCCCAGGAACCGGTAAGGACGTAGTCGGCCGACTTCTTCTCGTTTGTGAGCAGGTTCATCGGAATCATCGAGAACTGCAAGCGGCCGCCTCCCTGCAGGAAGAGCACCTCGTAGTTGTCGGGGACTTCCAGCAACTTGCGGACATTGGTCTCTGCTGCGCCGATGATTTCTTTGAAAGTCGGACTGCGGTGGCTAATCTCTAGAATCGAAGCCCGAGGTCCCGGCAAAGCCATCATTTCTTGTTGCACTTGGGCCAATACCGACTCGGGAAGTACGGCAGGTCCGGCGGAAAAATTGTAGGCACGTTGCGTCATCCTTGCTCACGCTCACTTTCTCGCAATCGTCGAAAAACCGCTTGCCGGGTCAGGTTCAACCCAGCCTGTTCGGCGAAACCGGCTATTTTAGTGGCTGTCCAAGTGATTGGCGATGGGGCTGTGGGGAATAGAATGGTGAATTGCTGCTGGGACTGTCCCTCGGGGATGTGCTTGGTTTGCCAAACTGCCTGGAAAGCAAACCCCAGCCCGGTTAGGCTGAAAGGTTGCTCCCGCCCCCCCCGCCCTTCGCATTCCCATGCCGACGCCAGCCAGTCCCCAATCCACTGCATTTGCCCGTCAGGTGAAACAGATGCTGGAGCGATTTGGCTCTCATCTTGGCGGCAGCGCTCGCTCTACAGGTACGTCGACGATTCTGCTTGCAGGGACCGTCGGCATTCTGGCGGGCTGCGGAGCTGCGTTCTTTACCTGGCTGATTGAGGCCATCACGGCAGGCACTCTCGGACGGGTGCTTGCCGGGAGCATGGAGGGCTGGCCACGCCTAGGGACACTCTTGATGATTCCTGCGTTCGGTTTAGTAGCCGTCTCCTGGTTTACCAGGCGATTTGCTCCCGAGGCTCAAGGACACGGCGTTCCCGAAGTCATCACCGCGGTGGCCCGCAACGACGGTGTCATTCAGCCGCGAGTGGCCCTGGTAAAGATCTTGGCCAGCGGTTTTTGCATAGGTACTGGCGGATCGGTCGGTCGAGAGGGGCCGATCGTCCAGATTGGCTCTGCGCTGGGGAGTACGGCAGGGCAGTTGTTCAAGCTTTCTCCTCGCAATATCAAGGTGCTGGTGGCGGCAGGGGCCGCTGCTGGGATCAGTGCGACGTTTAATGCGCCGCTGGCGGGAGTGATGTTTGCCAGTGAGATCATTCTCGGCAATTTTGCTGTAGAGAGTCTGACGCCCATCGTCATCGCGAGCGTTCTGGCCGATGTGGTTCAACAGCATATTGGCGAACATCGATTCGAACCGGCCTTTCTCCACCTGCATTACGATTTTGCGGGCGCCTGGCAGCAACTGCCATCGTACCTGATGCTGGGATTGCTGGCAGGTCTCGCTGCAGCAGGCTTCATCAAGCTGCTCTATCGTACTGAGGACGTTACGGCCAGCTGGTTGCCGCACTGGTGGCAGCGGGCGCTAGTGCTGGGAGGGCTCGTAGGGCTTTGCGGAGCGCTATACCCGAGTATTCCTCCGGTACGGTCTGAAGCATCGCAAGAAGCGGCTAGCCATAGTCTTGTCATTCCGCCGCTGCTGGGGGTGGGGTACGGCGTTGTGGACCACACCTTGCACCTCGACGTGGTCAACGAGCATCAGCCTGCGCAAGAGTCAATTGCCGAGACCACGAAGGAATTGCTTGGCAAGTTTCTCAGCCAGGGAGCGAGTAAGGCGGTACTGGTTGACGGAGAGAAGATGTGGGCGGAGCTATGGTGGTTGCTACCGTTGGTTCTTCTCAAACCGTTGATGACCAGCCTCACGTTGGCTGGTGGAGGATCGGGAGGAATCTTCGCTCCATCGCTCTATCTGGGCGCTACGCTGGGGGCCTCGGTCGGATTGATGGTAAACATGCTCTTTCCGCAATACAGCAACGCTCCCGGAGTATATGCCATCGTCGGCATGGGGGCGGTGGTCGCAGGCACGACTCACGGTGTGCTGAGTGCGATTCTCATCGTGTATGAAATGACGAGCAACTATCAGGTCATCCTTCCGATTATGGCGGCCGCCGGAGTTGCGAGCCTCGTTTCGCGAGCCATTGAGCCGGAGAGCATCTACTACAAGAAACTGCACCGGCGAGGCGGTTCGATTGCCCGGGGGCACGATCTGCATCGGCTTGACCATATTATGGTTCGCGACGTGATGATCCGCGAGTTTCCCATGCTCAAACGCAGTGATAACGTGCTAGAGATTGTGCGCGTTGCGCGGACCAACTCTCACATCGAAAGCCTGCCGGTCATGGGAGATGATGGCAGGCTGATCGGGATTATTCGCCCGTCGGATCTCCATCGGGTGCTCGACAGCGATATCTCGCCTCATCTGGTCAATGCCGAGGATATCGCGCTGAGATCTTCGGTTTCGGTTTCTCCGTCGGAGAACCTGATCGAAGCACTCCGAGATTTTGGGACGCGAGACGTGGAAACGCTGCCGGTTGAGGTTGGCACGGGCTCGAATCGCCGCCTTATCGGTCTTTTGCTTCGTAGCGACGTGATGCGCCGCTATCGCCAAGAGATTCTTGCCAAGCACTAAGGTCGCTTTTCCGCGGTGGAGCTTTATAATCGAGCTCATTCGACGTATGGATCAGCAGGATTTGCACGTAATTAGAACGAAGCGAATTGCCTGGGAGGAGTTTATGTGCCGGATGTTTCATAGTATTTCGTTTGTGCTTTGCTTGCTGGTAAACCTGGCCTGTCACTCAGCATGGGCAGCAGATTGGATGGCAGGGACGGCAAGTGCGAACATCACGCCTGCCGAGCCCATGTGGATGTCGGGCTACGGGAGCCGGGACAAGGTTTCCGAGGGGAAGCTCACCGACCTCTGGGCCAAAGCGCTGGTATTGAAAGACTCGGCTGGTACTGCTTATGTGATCGTGACGCTAGACTTGGTCGGCATTGATCGGGAGACTTCGCTCGCCATTCGACAGGGAGTTTGCCAGCGTCACGGTATCGAGTTGGCCAACATCTCATTGTTTAGTTCGCATACTCATACCGGTCCGGTGGTGGGTACGAATCTGCTCTCGATGTACGTGTTGACCGAGGAGCAACTCGAGCAAGTGCACCAGTACACCGATCGGCTTGTGTCGCAGGTGAGCGACACAATCGACAAAGCTTTCAGCGATTTGGAATCAGCCGAGCTGAGTTACGGGGTCGGCGAGGCAACTTTTGCAGTGAACCGACGCGAGAACCCTGAGCAAGAGGTACCCCAGCTGCGAAAGGAAGGGAAGCTCAAGGGGCCCTTTGACCATCGGGTGCCGGTCTTTCGAGTGCAAGCAGGCGAGCGGCTGAAGGCGGTTGTGTTTGGCTACGCCTGCCACGCGACGGTGCTGAGTTTCTATCAATGGTCGGGCGATTATCCTGGTTTTGCCCAAATGAAGATTGAAGCGAGCCATCCCGGGACATTGGCATTGTTTGCCGCGGGTTGCGGGGGCGATCAAAACCCCTTGCCGAGGAGAACAGTCGAGCTGGCGGAAGGCTATGGGCAACAATTGGCCGATGCTGTCGAGAGTGTGCTGGACGATTCGATGACACCTGTGGGAGGCGAATTAGCCGTTCAGTACCGAGAGATTCCCATTGGCTTTGCAGAGCTACCCGAGCGAGCAGAACTCGAGCTGATGGCCCAGTCGGAAGATCATTTCGACGCAGGACGTGCGAAGACCTTGCTCCGGCAGTGGGACAAGCGAGGCGAGCTGGCGGCAGATTATCCCTACCCCGTCCAGACCTGTAAGTTCGGCGACGGTCCGGTTTGGGTGGTGATGGGTGGCGAGGTCGTTGTTGATTATGCGCTTCGCGTCCAGCAGGAATTTGGCGACCAGCACTGGACGGCTGGTTACGCGAACGATGTGATGGCTTATATCCCGTCCCGCCGAGTGCTTCTAGAGGGGGGCTACGAAGGGGTCGGCGCTATGCGATATTACGGGCAACCCTCGGCTTGGGAGGGCGAGATCGAAAGGAAGATCATCGCCGAGATCGCAGCCCAGCTAGCGCGTTAGTTCGGGTAATCGGAACAGCCGTATTTCGTGCGACTCGTTGGGGCAAACCACTTCGGCATAGACCCAAAGTTCGTCTCCCACATTCATCCAGTGAGAGTAACGGAATACGTGGAAGCGCGGGCTGGGCGTAGAGCTTACAGCCAAGGGGCCGTCTATCGTCAGTTCGCGTATCTTGTGGAGGTCGAAGGTAAACGCGATCCCGGTTCCCATGTTGTAAACCGGATCGTGCCACCCGGTGTTCGAACCTTCGTAAATGAAGAGGTAGCCGAATTTGAATGGCAAGACGCTTGAGGGCCGTACGTAGAAGTCGTGCCAGCCTTCCAGGTCCATGATCGAGTCGAGATGGTCGCCGACAGGGCGCCATTGCTCGCCGTCCTGGCTGGTAAAATGGTAGATCCGTTCGGTGCGGCGCATGGTGCCGATCACGTAGCAGTGGTAAGCGCCTTGGGCCTGGAGGATGACTGGATCTTTGTAGCCATCGGGGCGAATGTCGCGCTCGTAAGCTTTTGGCAGCGGCTGAATCACTGGTTTGGCCGAGGCGGGCAGAAACTTGTCGGGGCTGTCGGCATCGTCGAACTTGATGATCGACCAGAT
>JAGQOW010000118.1:0-8931 GCA_020427155.1 Planctomycetales bacterium
CTGCATTTCGTAGATCGCTTGCGCATTCTCCACTTGCCAGAGAATCAACTGTCCTTCCTGGTTGACCGATAAAAACTTTTCCTCGTCGAGCCAGGCGACCCACTGAGGCTCGGCATCAGGCCAGGAGTTCATCACATAAGGAGAAAAACTTATCCAATGGCTGATGTCCTTGTCCTTGAGTTTCCAGAAAGCCACTCGACCATTGCTACGCGCTCCGATATTCTCAGCGGCCAACGTCGCTAGGCTGCCGCCGCCCGGAGATATCCTCACTTTGCCAGTGCCTGGCGGAGCAGGTCCCTTGAGCACCGATTTGCGTGAGGTCAAATCCACCAACTCCACTTGCGATGGACCCTCCTCACCAACGCCGGGCGCCGCAAATACGACCATCGCCATGGGAGTCGGAGAATAGGTGATCGCAAAGTCCGAGGGCCTTGAAAGAGAGCCAAGAATCCCGGCCTGACCACCAAGACGCACAGCACGCGGGCTCCAGAGACTCTCGGGCCTTTCCAGCGGGTCGGCTGCGATCCGATCAGCCGACTTGCCGTCGGCCAGCAGTCGGTCCATCTTGGTATAGTCCGGACGAATCGTCTTCAACGCGCTCACTGGAGAAGCGGGCTTCACCAAGATTGGTTGCTGCAACGTCTTGGGATCCCGCAATTCTTCGACACCATGAGCTCTGTATGGAAAGGGAGCTCCTGGAACCTGCACTTTCACGATTTCAAACTTGTAGTCGATCTCCACAACCGTGCCCAGCTGCCATCTGCCGGCTTGGTCGATTTCAATTTTGTCCCCCACTTGCAAGCCACGCAGTACCGGCGTTTCTGGCTCGGGCTCTTCCTCAGGCTTGCCGGCACTGGCCACATACTCTCGATCCGCCTTGCTCAGCTTCTCCAGTGGCACACGAGAAATGTCCCCGTTCGGCCGTTCCAGACGAACCTTGCCATCGATCACATCGATAAACGTCGCGCTGATCTGATGTTTGCCACTCTTGTCGGTCCAGATGCGTCGCTCGTACTCTGCAGCAAGGCAATATCCTGTCAAACACAAGCTGAACAAGACACTTGAAGAGAAAAGCCGTCTAGCCATCGGTCGAGCCCTCCCATCGAAATCGCCCGCTGCCAGCCTGACTGGCCAACCGCTCTAGGGCAAGTGAATGAAGGGGCAATTATACCAGATAGTGTGAAATACTGAAACAAATAACGGGCATCGGCCCTAAACAGAACCGACACCCGTCGCGATGTCACCCGGTTTTTCTTTGCTTCACCCATAAAAAGCTGCCCGCGGGCATCTTCGCCCCTCGCCTCCTGCTACGGGCAGCAGTCTTTGGAGTTATTAGGCGCCAGCTGCTAGGCGCTAGTGTCCTGAACTAGCGCCTTGTCACCAGCGCCCAGCACTTCTCCTAGCTACATCCCATCGAGTTGCCGCAATTGTGGCACAGATAGCAATTGCCGTTGCGAACCGTGATCGCGCCGCAGTTATCGCAACTGGGAGCGTCGGCCTGGAATCCGGCGAATTGATCGCTCCGGCTGCCGCCGTCGTCTTCGAGCATCGCACCGGCTCGTTCGAGCATCTTGGCGCTATAGCCGTAAGCGTGACCATTCGAGTGGCCGTTGGCCAGGGTCGTCGACTCGGCCCGTTCAGCAGGCTCTTTTGCCACCGCTCCGCCGCCTTCCTGCTTGGCATCGCCCTGCCCGCCAGACATCTTGTCGACGGGCCTCAGCTCGGTGAGATCGCTCTCCCCGCTCGCAGCCTGGGTTTTGTCCCCCGAGCCGCCCTTGGGCAGCTTGCCCAGGTTCGCCTCCTTGTAGCCAGGCAAAAAGGTGATGCCCAGCCAGCGGAAAATGTAGTCGATCACACTCTTGGCAATCCGGATGTCCGGGTTCTTGGTGTAGCCCTGCGGCTCGAACCGCATGTGCGAGAACTTGCGAACGTAATCTTCCAGCGGCACGCCATACTGCAGGCTCATCGAGACTGCCGTGCCGAACGCGTCCATCAGGCCGCCGATCGTACTGCCCTCTTTGGCCATGGTGATAAACAGCTCGCCGGGGCGGCCATCTTCGAACAAGCCGACCGTGATGTAGCCCTCGTGGCCGGTGATGCTGAACTTATGGGTAATCGACTGCCGGGTGTCGGGCAACCGCTCGCGCCTCGGCCGGCCGGCCAAGGCAGCCTCCTTGTCCCTGGCCTGATCAGCTTCGGTGGCAGTATTGAGCGGTTGGCTGTCTTTCGAACCGTCGCGGTAAATCGCCAGCGCCTTGAGGCCCAGCTTCCAGCCGTCCATGTACGCCTCGGCGATTTCCTCGGGAGTCGTCGTACGCGGCATGTTAACGGTCTTGGAAATCGCTCCTGAGAGAAACGGTTGGGCAGCGGCCATCATCGTCACGTGGGCCTGCCAGGCAATGCTCCGCGTGCCGTTGCGGGCCGTGAAGGCACAATCAAAGACCGGCAGGTGCTCGGCCTTCAGATCGTTGGCCCCCTCGATCGTATCCTCCTTGTTGATGTGCGCGAGAATCGATTCAATCTCCGGCTCATCGTAGCCCAAGTGCTGCAGGGCCAGCGGCACCGTCTTGTTCACGATCTTCAGCATGCCGCCGCCGGCCAGCTGCTTGTACTTCACCAGCGCAATATCCGGCTCGATACCCGTAGTATCGCAATCCATCATAAAGCTGATCGTGCCGGTCGGAGCCAACACCGTCGTCTGGGCGTTGCGGAAACCGTGAACTCGCCCTGCAGCCAGGACCTCGTCCCACACCGACCGTGCCGCGTCGACCAGATACTTGGGGCACTCCGGCTTGATCTCTTCGACCGCATCGCGATGCATCTGCATCACGTGCATGAACGGCTCATGATTGGGTTCGTACTCGTCGAATGTCCCTACCGCCTCGGCCAGTTCGCTGCTGGTCAGGTTAGCCGTGCCGTGCATCAGGGCTGTGATCGCCCCGCAGATGCCGCGCCCCGCATCCGAATCGTAGGCCACACCGTTCGACATCAACAAGCAACCTAAGTTTGAATAGCCCAAACCCAAAGGTCGGAACAGGTGGCTGTTGCGAGCGATGTCTTGCGTCGGATAGCTCGCATGGTCGACAAGAATCTCCTGGGCAATCAAAAACGCCCGACACGCAGCCTGATACCGCTTGGCGTCGAAGCTGCCGTCTTCCTTGCGGAATCGCATCAGGTTCACGCTGGCCAGATTGCAGGCCGTGTCGTCGAGGAACATATACTCAGAGCACGGATTCGAAGCATTGATCCGGCCGCTGTTAGGACACGTGTGCCAGTTGTTGATCGTCGTGTCGTACTGCACGCCAGGATCGCCGCAGTGCCAGGCACAGTCGGCCATCCGGTCCAACACTTCGCGGGCCGGATAGGTCGGCCCTTCGGTATCGCCGTCGGTCACCCAACGCGTGGTCCAATTCTCATTCTTCTCGACCGCTTGCATAAAGTCGTCGGTCACGCGCACCGAAAGATTCGCGTTCTGGAACATAATCGAGCTGTAGGCTTCGCCGTTGAAATTGGCTTCGTAACCGCCTTTTTCGATCAGCACATGAGCCTTCTGCTCTTCTTTCCACTTGCACTCGATGAACTCCATCACGTCGGGATGCCAAACCTTGAGCGATTGCATCTTGGCCGCCCGGCGGGTCTTGCCGCCCGACTTTACGACCGCCGCAATCTGGTCGTACACCCGCATAAACGACAGCGGACCGCTCGGATGCCCGCCGCCCGAAAGTTTCTCGCGATGCGACCGCAGCGTCGAGAGATCGGTCCCCGTGCCCGAGCCAAACTTGAACAGCATGGCCTCGCTCCGAGCAAGTTCCATGATGTCTTCCATGTTGTCTTCCACGTGCTGAATAAAACACGCGCTGCCCTGCGGATACTCGTAGGGATTCTCCGGCTGGACCACGTCCCGCGTCACCGGGTCCCACCGCCAATTGCACTTGTCGCCCTTTACGCCGTACTGGTGAAACAGCCCGACGTTAAACCATACCGGCGAATTAAAAGCGCCATGCTGATGCAGACAGAGCCAGGCCAGGTCGCGATAAAACCGCTCGCCGTCGTCGTTGCTGGCAAAATAGCCGTCTTCCAGTCCCCAGTCGGCGATCGTGCGAGCCACGCGATGGATGAGCTGGCGAACGCTGTATTCACGCTCCTCGGTCCCTACCTCGCCGTAGAAATACTTGCTGCAGATAACGTTCGTGGCCAACTGGCTCCAAGAGCTCGGCACCTCGCAGTTCGTCTGCTCGAACAGGACCTCGCCGTCCTCCCCCTTGATCGACGCACTACGGATCTCCCAATTCACTGTGTCGAAGGGATCGTCCTGGTCGGTCGGACAGAAAGTCGCATCGTACTTCAACCGGCCATGAAACTTCTTTGCAGCTTCGGGCACTCGCCCAGAAACCTTACTAGAAACCTTGCCAGATACATCGTTCGGAGCGGAATCAGACATCTTCAGTTCAGCAGCAACAGCCACGGCGTGACCTCCTGTTGTCGTGTTACGAGGGCATCCATTCCAAATGTACATGCGTACATCTAAACTACAACCTCGATCGGCTCGCCTACCCGACCGACTGCACTAGTGCTTTGACGATTCCTTATTCCTTTGCAGGGGAACGCGAGGCACTAGATTTTGGGTCCTTAAGACCTTGACTCGTCAAAAACGAGGGAATAAATCACTTAAAACCACTAGATATAGTGGACGATGCCCATCTCTCTACTATATCCAGTTAGTCGAAGAGCATGATCTTACAAACTTGAGACCGAGAGTCAATCGAATCTTGTGGTTTTCCTAAGTTGCTATCATACAATACTTTGTGGCAATTGTTAACTGCTAGCAAAGACCCCATGGGCGAATCGTTAAGAGCCTGGACAGCCTTCTCTGCTAGGACTTTTCCAAGTTTTTCGCCACTCGCCGCCGTGGCTCCGCCGCTGAGAAAAAAGTCTAAACTAATTGCCATCTTCGGTGGCGGATTTCATCTGCTCATTCGCTCTGCTTGCCAACGTGGGTCAACCAGGCAGGCTGGCGAACTTTAGGCGCCGGTCCAACTGTCGGGTACACATCCGTTACTGCCGAAAAGGAGATCGCAAGTCCACCCGGACTGCAGAAAGTATCGCCGCCCTGACCGACGAACTGCGCACAACTCGCCTATCCAGCCCGTCCGTCACTTCGCCAAATGGCCAGCGGCTACCGCAACTGACGACTCTCGCCGAGTAGTCTGGCTGGCAGAAAGACCAATGCCTTAAGAAGCGACAACACCCCGTCGACCGTGATTCCAATCAATCGAAAAGGCACCAACAACAACCAGACCAAAGGATACAAAACAATTGCCAACAGCGCTATCGGCCAGCAGAACAGCAACAAAAAACACCAAATCATAAACCCTATAAATGTGTTCATCGGCGTTCTCTAGTTCTGAACTGACTGGACAGATGGCAGTCGTACCACCAGATCGAAGCGGCGCTTAACTGCCCTCAGCGCTTATCTTCCGATTCAAAAAACTGACCAGATTCTCGACATCATCGCTGCCAATGCGGATGACTTTCTTTCCCTGATGAACGACTGCGCAGCCGAATCCCCAGAGATTGTACGTCCAGCCTCTTCCCGGCACGTAGTGAATCCCCCAACCGTCGATGATCGACGATTTTCCCGCATCAACGCTGGTAATGTCCGAGTAGGCTATCGATTTGCGAAAAAGGGGAATAGGCCCAAAGCGCAACGCCAGTCGGTCGCCGTCGTCGAAAACCGTTAGCGAGCGAAAACAGTACGCAAGTGCAACCATCAGCACCCCGGTCGCTCCCAGGACGACCGAGACAACAAGCTCAGCTCGCAAAAACCACGCCGATACCAGCAAAACTGCCGCAACAACATGGCAGGAGTTATGCAACTGGCCCTTTTGAGTATGCAAATACTGCATGGCGATTCCTCCCCGGCGCGCTTCCAACGTGTTATTCGCAAGCAGGCGATCAATCTTGGCCACCAACTTGCCGCGATCAGCCATGAAGAATTGCCATGCCAAAACACCGCTCAGCGGCGCACGGCATGCAACCATCTATTTGCATTTTCGGCCCCGTAGGACCGAAATACAAGAGCGAAGCTGCCCCCAGAAACTGCGCAGAACGCCGTACGGCAGCGCGCCGTGTTCAAACACTACTCCCGGCAACTGCCAGTCCGCGACCAGAAAGCCCGGAATAGAGGACCCCAGCCTCAAGGCCAACGCCCTACAGCCTTCAGTCACCAGGCTTCGGCCTCACCCCGAGATCTTAGCGATCTTCACCCGCGTATAGATCGAACGATGCCCCGTCTTGCGGCGCGAGTTCTTACGGCGGCGGAACTTTTGTACCACTAACTTCTCGCCCTTTTCCGAGCCGACCACCTCGGCCTCGACGCTGGCGCCGGCGACCGTAGGGGCACCCAACTTGAGATCCCCCTGGCCATCGCTGACGGCCAGCACGCGATCAAAAGTCACTTTCTCTCCTGCAGAGAGTTCACGAAAATCGATCGCCAACTCCTGGCCCTCTTCTACTTTGTATTGGCGTCCGCCGTCGGCAATGATTGCGTACATCTTTTTGTCGCTGGTTAAGGTCCTGGGATAGCGGCCTGAGGGGCCATATTGAGAGCCTCGCAGTCTAACACGGTCGGTTCGTAGCGCCGAGGGGGGTAAGCAAAGCAAGTAGTGGGTGAGTTTGTCCCTGAGGGCCGGCCCCCTTTTCCTCGAATGCCCGTTCTGATCGAACTTTCCCCGGTCTAACCCGCTCCCAAGACACGAAAAAGAACCCCTGGCCTGGGGCCCAGGCCTACATCTTGCTCAATTTCACTTCTCGGCCCGAGCTGTCTTCACACTCGAATTTCAGGTGCTCTGGCGAGACGTCCTCGCGGCTAATCACCAGGATTTCGAGATCGTGATCGTCTTCAAGATTGGTCAGCTCCCGTCGCTTGCGGTTGTTCAAGTAGCTCGCCACTTCCTCTTCCACCGTAACCGTGATTCTGGCGATCCGCTCCTGGTGGGCGTACATCAGCAGCTTGCGAATCACTTCGATAGCCATGCTCTCAGCCGACTTGACCAGGCCCGATCCTACACAAGCAGGACATTCGCGATACACGCTACGTTTGAGGCTCGGACGAATCCGCTGCCGTGTCATTTCGATGAGCCCAAAAGGGCTGGTGCGCAAAATCTTGGTGCGCGCTCGGTCGCGCTTCACCGCATCGCGAAGCGTATGCTCAACAGTCCGCCGGTGTCGATCTTTACGCATATCGATAAAGTCGTTTACGATCACCCCGCCAAGATCGCGCAAGCGCAGCTGCCGGGCTATCTCTTTGGCCGCGATTTGATTGAGCTTGAACGCCGATTCCTCCGCCGTCCCATCGGTACGGAAGCTACCGCTGTTTACGTCAATCGCCACCAGCGCCTCGGTCTGATCAATCACCAGCGAGCCGCCGCCTCGCAACGGCACGTGGCGCTGATTAATGCTCAAAATCTCTTCATCCAGTTTGTACTTGTGATACAACGGCTCTTTGCCATCGTAGAGTTGCAGACGATTGACATAGCGCGGCATCACTATCTGCAGAAACTCCTTGGCGCGTTCGTAGGCCTCGACCTGGTCAATGTGGATCGCGTCGACCTCGCCCGTGAAAATATCGCGAATCGTGCGAATGATCATGTCGCTTTCTTCATAGATATCCACGGGGCTGGTCGTCTTCTTAATCCTGCGAACGATCACCTTCCAGAGCCGGAGCAAATAAGCCAGGTCGCGCGACAGCTCTTTCTTGCTGCGACCCACTCCCGCGGTTCGCACGATGAAACCCAGTCCCTTGGGAGGATTCAGCTCCCGCAGGATATCTCGCAGTCGGCGACGCTCGTCCTCATCTTCGATCTTGCGCGAGACGCCGACGCGCCCCAGTGCGGGCATCAGCACCAGGTACCGCCCTGGAATGCTGATGTAGGTCGAAAGCGTCGGCCCCTTCGTACCAATCCCTTCCTTGATCACCTGGACCAAGACCTCGTCGCCGCGGCGAAAAATATCTTGTAGCGGAGGCTTAATGCGCGGTCGCACCCCCGGTCTCGACTTTCGGGCAGTGGTAGCCGCACGGCCGTTGGTTCGCTCGCCTGCTTCTTGCGAGTCCGCTAGTGCTTCGCCGCTTCTGGAGAGATTCTGCGTGCCGTCAGACTGGATCGGCACGTCCGGATCGTAGCCCCCTTGGCGGAAGTACTGGGACTCGACGTCGCTGATATGCAAAAAACCGTTCCGGCCCACGCCAAAGTCGACAAACGCCGCCTGAATACTTGGTTCGAGATTTACTATCTTGCCCTTGTATATGTTGCCGACGTAATTATCCTGGCTGCTGCGCTCGACATAGAGTTCTTCAAGCTGGCCATCTTCGACAATCGCGATCCGGCATTCTTCCGGCTGGGCGACGTTGATCAACATCTCTTGTTTCATTGTGGTACTTTCTTCGTAGCGATATGCATTTGCGGACTACCTGAAATGGACCAGCCCGTCGCGTAATTACATAGGAAACTCTGGGAATACTTTGGAGAGTTCTTCTTTGAGGAAGGTTTTGATGTGACGCGCACTATCCATCGCCTTGACTCGCTTCGTGACTTTCTCGCAGTGTTCGATCGTAACGCTTCGGCACACGCGCTTGATCTCTGGCACTGCCGCCGGAGTGACGCTCAGGCTGCGCAGTCCCATCCCTAGCAGCAGCATGGTGTACAGCGGATTACCGCTCATTTGCCCACACATGCTCACCGGTACCTCAGATCGGTTCGCCGCATCGATAGCCATTTGGATCAAGCGGATCACCGCGGGATCGGCGGCCGTGTAGAGATTCGCAACATCCTTGTTGCTGCGATCCACCGCCAGACAATACTGAATCAAATCGTTGGTTCCGATGCTGAAGAAATCGACCTCTTCAACAAAACGATCCATCATCATGACGGC
>JAGQOW010000118.1:8941-13782 GCA_020427155.1 Planctomycetales bacterium
AACTTCGACCATCATCCCCACTTGGAGATCTCGATTGAACGCGATGCCCGCCTCTTCCAGATCCTCCATCGCATCGGCCAACACCATCTTCGCCTGCCGTAGTTCCATCACGGTGCTAATTAATGGAAACATGATGCGGATGTCGCCCAATGCACTGGCCCGCAGAATTGCTCGCAACTGAATGCGAAACAAATCCCGATTCCGCAACGCCAGCCGGATGCTGCGCAGGCCCAAGAAAGGATTCCGCTCATCTTCTGGGCCGGGCAGCGAACGCATCTTGTCTGCTCCAAGGTCGAGCGTGCGCATGATCACCGGCTTGTTGCCCATAGCCTGAGCGACCGAGGCATACGCCTCGTAATGGCTCTCCTCGGTCGGATCGTCTCCGCGGCCAAGATATAGAAACTCGGTTCGATAGAGCCCGATCCCCATAGCGCCTCGTTGCAGGCACTGCTCTACCTCATAGGGAAACTCAATATTCCCCATCAAATCGATCTTCGTCCCGTCTTTCGTCTCTGCAGGAAGATCTCGCAACGACTCCAACTTGGTAGCCAACGTACGTTGCTCTTCCACCTCGTAGCGATAACGCGCCAGGGTTTCTTCGTCGGGATGCAGGATGATCTGCCCCTGGTCGCCGTCAATGATGACCGTGTCACCGCCCGAAATGTCGGTCAGAAAACTACCTACCCCGACCACGGCCGGAATCCCCAAACCCTCGGCAACGATCGCCGTGTGACTACCAGGACCGCCAATCTCGGTCACCATACCGAGCGCAAACTTGGGGTTCAGGTTGGCCGTCTCGCTGGGGGTCAAATTGTGGGCCAGTACCAAAACTGGGGAGGTAATCTGAGAAAGCTCTTCGCGACTTGATCCCAGCAGGTTCCTCAGAATTCGCTTCTCGATATCGAATATGTCGTTCGCCCGCTCCGCCATGTAATGGCCCTCGAGCGATTGAAATACCTTGGCATAGCGGCGCAACGCTCGGCTCACCGAATACTCCGGCGAATAGTGCCGGGTACGGATCATCTCCTCGATCTCTTCATGCAAACGCGGATCGCGCAGCATCTGCAGATGCGCAGAGAAAATGGCCGCATAATCTTCGCCCAGCTGATCGGCAACCTGCTGCCGATTGTGCTCGACCTCGGCCGCCGCGGCCTCGAAAGCCGCATTGAGGCGTTTCAACTCGTCCTTGACGGCATCGCGCGGCAGAAAACGACGCGGGATTCGAAATCCCTCGTTATCCAATACCAATGCCTCGCCGATCGCTATACCTGGCGATACGGCAATACCCTGGAGGCGTTCCATTGCGCCCTCTCATCGGGCGTCGGCAACCAGGCGTAGGCGGCGGGCGGCGGGCGGCGGGCGGCAAGTTAGGACTTCTGAACGAGACGTGTTATCTAGCTATTTCAACCCGGTTGAGGTCTGGCAGTACGTCTTCCGTTTCTCGCGGCTAGGAGAACGAGGCTAGGACCCGATCATCGCATGCGCGGACAGTCTTGTTACTCTCTTCCACTCGGCACGCTCGCTGACCAACGCTTCGGTTGGACGCTCGTGGTTCTTAGGCCAATTCAGTACAAGCGCGGTCGAGGACCTGAAGGAGACATCTCTAAACTTCAGCAAGGTCCTACAACAACTACCTTGAACTTTCTTGACTCATTGTTTCGTCGGTCTCGAAATCGCTGGCGACCAGATGTGCAATTGCTTCAAGCGCTTCCGCGGCGTCCGACCCATGTGCGCGAAGAGTCAATTCAGTACCCTGTCTCGCACCCAAGGTCATTACCTGAATGATGCTCTTCGCATCCACACACAGGCTTTCGCGAATCACCTTGATTTCTGATTCAAAACTCTGTGCCAGCTGCGCAAGCAACTCAGCAGGGCGCATATGCAACCCATGCGGGGAGTTAATCACGACTGCTTTTTCCACAACTGGCAATCCCATAGGCTTACATCTTCGATTCGGCTGCAGCGACCCACGTAAGAATTTCTTCCGCCAGTCGCTTTGAATTAGGGTTACGAAACGAACTGATTGTTGTCGGCCTCTTCCAGCAGCTGCCAAACATCGTCGGGCGACTTGCTCTGCTTGAGGAAGCTACAAAAGGTCTCGTCACGCAACTGACGCGAGATATTCTCTAACGCCCGCAGATGGTCTCCAGGTCGATCGGGCGGCGATACGAGCAAAAACAGCAAATGCACCTTCTCGCCATCCAAACTGTCGAAGTCCACCCCGACTTCACTTACAGCCACAGTCCCTACTAGTTCGTCCACGCTCGGATGCTTCGTATGCGGAACCGCAACACCTCGGCCAATGCCCGTGCTTCCCAGCTCCTCGCGCTTCAGAATGGCTTCGATAATACTCTCATGTTGGTCTTCGGAAATCTTCCCTGATTCGAGCAAGGCGGTCGCCATCGATCGAATCACTTGTTCCTTGCTATCTTCTTCCACACTTGTGCGTATCGAGTCGCGGCTTACAAAATCAACAAACTTCATGGTGTGCCATACCTTCTTTCAATCTGCCGGAGACGAATCGCCGGGCCCCGTGGCGCTTTAGCAACACAGACCTGCCTGGCAACCC
Source organism: Planctomycetales bacterium (assembly GCA_020427155.1). GTDB lineage: Bacteria > Planctomycetota > Planctomycetia > Pirellulales > Lacipirellulaceae > Bythopirellula. Next base: position 11,511 of record JAGQOW010000118.1, read on the forward strand.
ATCACTGAGTTCATAAACTGTTATCTTTTCCGGGAGCAAATCCCCGCGAAATAAGCGACGCCAACAAGCCCTTACTCCTCGGCCGAGTCGCCCTCGGTTGCAACCTCCTGCCGCCGCACGTGGGTATTGCGACTTCGCTCTTGTACCTTTTCCTTGTACTTTCGCAATTGCTGTTCAAGCTTCTGGACCGCCCCATCGACTGCGGCCATGAGACTGTCCGCTTTGTCATGGGCCACAAAATCGTGTTTATGCTCCGCAGATACCTTGATATCGACCTCCGGATGCTGCTCGTCGCTCAAATCGACGACGATCTCCATCGACATGAGTCGATCGAAAAAACGGCTGAGTTTTTCCACTCGGCCTTTTATTTTGTCCTGAGAGGCCTCGCTCAAGTGTCCATGTCGAACCGCTATACTCTGCTGCACGGTGTCCGCTCCCAGCTTGATGATAATACAACCGACTGCTCCCAAAGCCGCCAGCACTCGAACAAGCTCCGCCCGCGGCTCCTCACAGGAGCCCCATTCTAGCTGCTTTGTAGCTGGGGGACAAACCGGCAATGTCCGCGATTTCTAAGCCGATTGACAAGATTCTGCCGCAGCACTCAGCCCCCAGACACCCGCTTTGGGGCCCCTTCACAGACCTTCGCCAGCTTTCCACCAACTTGCCCAATCGGAGCCTTGGGCACTCACCCCGCAAGGTTCCCTGACAGCTCAGTACTTACCCTGGCTTCACGGCTTGGGGAACAGTTCGCCTGCCTGGAAACTGGCCTGTATCTTCGCCACCGCCACCCGGCGGCGTTGGCTCGAATCATCCGGCTGATAACCTTTCAGCGAAATCGTGCCGAGAATCTCGTTCAGATTGTGGATCGCCAGTACCCGGTAGTCGAGGCTGTCGTTCTCTAGCCGGCGCACTAGCGCCGCTACAGCTCCTTCCTTGACCTCTTCGGGCGTCTTGCCAATCGCTGACTGATCGTATCCAGAGACCATTTCAATCAACTCGGCTGCTGCTTCCTCGCCCCGCAAGTTGACGAACGCTTCACGCACCTTCACGGCAATATCCGGGCTCAGGGCCAACGCCTGTCGCAATGTCTTGATATGGGTTTCCCACACGCGGCGCTGATCTTTGTCGCTCAGCGACTTGACGAAAGGCTCGAATTCGCCCACGTGAACACTCGATTCCGCGGCCAACGCACGTACTTCGCTCCGCCTCCCTTTATTGCGCGGATCGTTCAACTCCAGCAGGCGGATATCCACCGGCTCACCCGGCACTAGCTCCTCGACCAAAGCGTCGCACGCACGCCGCTGCAAGTCGGTCATCGGCTCACGATCAATCCACTCTGGCAACTCCTCGAAGGGCTGGGGTGAACCATCGACCCCGCCTAGCGTAACCCATCGGGCAGGACTTTCGATTGTCTGCGGGTCCTGGCCGTCTGAGAGCATCTCGACCGAACCGCTCGTCAGGTACCAATTCACCTCGACTGGCGCCCGTACTTGTTCGTTATTGCTCCCGGGCACAAACTTGTGCTCCACTTCCACCGCCAAACTGGCCGACCCTGCCAAACGGATTCGTCGAACTTCTTCTCCCAGACGAAGCGCAATATCGCTACCGTTCAAATCTGCATTTAGAAGAACTCGTCCGTAGTTGACAGCAAGCTCGAATCCCGCCGCATCAACGCCTTCTATCGCCGGCTCGACCACGGGAATCTCGATGCGCGTACCTCCCGAGAGATAGGCATTCACGTCAGGCAGTACGACGTGAACTCGAAACTTCGGCAGCGTCAAAAGTGTGCTTCCCGACCATACTTCGCTCCGCGGCGGCATGCGCACCCACTTGCCGCTCGCCTGGTTGTATTGCAAGAGGACATCGTCGTTGCCCAGATAGGACCCCAGCTGGGCGGGGCCAGCCACTTCAGCACTCGCCTCTTCCTCCGCCATTGGTTCTGCTAGCGGATCTCCCTCGTTCGACGCCACCAACAAGGTGTCTTCCTCCTCGCCGGCTGGCTCTGCTTCGTCGGTATCTTCAGGCAGCAACTCAGGCGCAACCTCTGCCGGGCCGACCGTCGGTAGCTCGCCCGTCACGTTTGCTGGAGCTTCAGGTTCAGAATCCTCAAGTTCGACATCCGTCTCGGGAAACTCACTCTCAAGGTCGAGCGGCTCGATCTCCAACGCCTCATCGGCAGACAACATTGGCACTTCCGGCGACTCCACGATTTCCGCCGGCTCCTCGCTAGGAGATTCTGCTTCCGCGATGGCCGGCGGAACTGGCGGTGATA
>JAGQOW010000119.1 GCA_020427155.1 Planctomycetales bacterium
CTTGCAGGCCGACCGCATTCGAGTTGGCTGGGCCGTACTTCAGAGCGTCGTCGAGGTGCTGGAGGGCCAGGTCCATATCTTCATTCAAAAGAACGAGCAACTGACCATAGAGAACATGCAATTCACTCCACTCGGGCCGCCTTTTGAGGGCCGCCTCGAGCATACCACGCGCTTCCAGAACCTCTTCGCGAGAAACCTTCTCGAAATTGAATCCTACCAATCGCCGTTTCACTTCGGCGAGGACGTACGAGGCGTCGTTTTCATCGCCAACCAGGTCAAGGATCTTTTTCTGGGCGTCGCGAATCGCTTCATCGTCATGTTGCTGCAGGGCAAGCTCGAACATGTGCATCCGCAACGGAAGACTGCTCGGGGCCAGCTCGACTGCCTTTTTCCAGTACTCTAACGATTCGGGGATTTGGTTCAGTCTTTGAAATGCCAGGCCCAGGCTTGAATACAGCTGCATCTGTTCGTTCTGGTCCCACTGTTCGACCCCTTCAGCCAACGCACGAATCTTCTCGGCAGCGTCGTCACCGCCTTGCATCAGTAAGGCTTCGATGCGCAGCAACCGGGATTGAATCGAAACGCCAAACTGCTGTTCGGTCCGATCGAGCAAACTCATACCCTTCTCGGGCCCTTTTCCGGGATTGCGCAACAGCAGCTTGACTGCGGCAAAACGCACATTCACATTATCCGGCTCGAGGTTTGCGGCAGCTTGAATGAGTTTCTCCGCTTCGGGGAACATCTGGCGTTCCAGAAATACCTGGGCCCGATGTAACGAAAGGCGCACTTCCGAAATGCCATTTTCCTCAGCATTCTTGACAAGCGCTGCGTCCACCTGGTCCCAGTCCTGTTGGTCTTCAGGCCGAGCGAGCATATCCTGGATGAGCCGGTTGAGCCCGAAATCTTCGTCGGCAACGCTTTCGGGATGGATGCGAGCCTGGATACGGCTTTTGCCCGCCAACGCGGGAGCATTCTGGGGCTGAGATTGGAGTACCAGCTCGTAAGCCTGCAGTGCCAGGTCGAGCTTGCCCAATTGCTCGTAGGCGCTGGCAAGCAGCACACCTGCATCGGCTTGCTCGGCAGGAAAGCCGAATAGCAGCGGACGAACCCGATTCAGTTCTTTGGAAGCTTCTATCCACTTCTTTTCTTGCCACTTGATACGGGCTCGCTGGTAATCGATGAGCGGCTGCAACGTGGAAAGGTTAATGCCTCGAATCTTCGACAGCGCATCGACTTCCTTGCTGACGGCCGTCAGATCATTCTTGACAAAAAGCAGCTTGATCTTCAGCATCAGCAAACCAATCGAATTCCTTTCCCCCGCGCGCTCGATGCCGCGATTGAGAACGGCCAGCGCACTATCGATTTCGTCTCGTCGAGCTTCGGTCTGGGCCAGGAGCTGGTAGAACTCAAGATTGTCGGGATGTAGCTCCAGACCTTTGCTATAGAACTCCTTGGCCGCATCAAAGTCTTCATCTGCCATCGCGATAAGCCCCTTGCGCTGCAGGACGGCGGCGTCTGTCGGGGCAAGTTCATAGGCCTTTTCCAAGGAAGCGCTCGCTTCTTCAAGTTCGCGGATCTTGTAGTAGAAGATCGATCGCTTGAGATGTGCGTCAGCCGATTCGGGATTCGCTTCGACCAGACGATCCATTACCTGGCGGGCGAGTTCGCGAGTACTACTTCTCTCGTAGAGCACTTCTCCCAGCAGGGCATAGATTTCAGGTTGATCCCCTGCCGAAGCCTTTGCGGGGTCAAATTCCTTGGTCTTCTTGTCGTAACCGATGAGCCCAAGTGCGAGGTCGGTCGCGCGACGAAAGTCTTTGGTGAAGAACAGTGCCCGAACCTGCAAAGCTTGCAGTTCTGTGTCGTCGGGATTCTGCTCTTGAAGCAACTGAATGTGAACGAGCGCATCTTGGGGGCGGCCAAAACCCATCAGCATGTCGGCGTACTTTCTGCGGAGCCCAGGGTCTCCGGTGCGCCTCACCGCGACATCGAGAACCTCGTAGGCCATGCCATGGTCTTCTCGAGTCGCGTCGTCAAGCTTGGTGATGTCAACGGCCAGGTTGGCCAGCTTGACCCGGGCTTCCTCTTCTTCTGGCCGCAAGCGGACATACTTTCTTTGATTCTCGAAGGCGACTCGAAGATTGTTGCTCGATAGTGCCTGCTCGGCTCGTTCTAGAAACAGATTAGCCTTTCGGTTGACTTGCCAAGGATGAACGAGGAAGAACAGCAGGGAGCCCAAGAGAAGTGCGCCTGCGATGACCCCGAAGAGCAACCGATAGTTGATACGATACCTTTGCATGACCGGCATCCAGAGAAAGGATTCTTTGACGATGACTGGGAATGTAGGCTGGGAGGCCAAGGACGGGGTCTTTGGGGCTCTCAGAAGAGTTTCAACCTTCAACAATGTCCAAAGGCGATATCGAAACCGGGCCCTTTGTTATCCGACCGCTCGTGTTGTGTGCCGCAGTTGATCGTAGGGATCAACCCCGATGCGTCCTGCAAAAACCGTCTACGGGAGACCCTAGCCCCACGGGGCGTCCGACCGACCTCATCGCAAGCAACAATGCTGGGGCTGAGCCGCGGCAGGCGCGCTGAGAACTCAATCCTTATCCTATCCCCGCGAGACTATGTGTCAACGACGGCTCGTCGGGCGCCCTCTCCTGCCAGCAGTCTTTTTGTCGCGATGCCGAGGAAGATTTTAGCGATTCTCCAGAATGCCAGAGTTCTGCATTTTCGGCGATCAGGCTTGATCTGCCTTGGCCAGTAAGTTTCAGGGGATCTCAATACTCAGCGGCCTGGAAACAAGGCCTCGCTCTCCTGCGACAATTGCCTGAAGCGTGACCGGTCCCGACCCCAGTTGGTCGACGGCGATTCTTGCCGTTCCGTTGCCGGAGGGGACCTCCGCCAGCTTACGGCCATGGCCCATGATGGAAGCCGGCTCTTTTTGAGTTGAGGCGACTTTGACTAATACGTAGTCTGCGGTGGCGAGTTGATCCTGGTTGTCGATCGAGAGCTGTATCGCATCATGGCCGTTCTTCACCATCACGCTGCCGAGCCATCTTCCCTGAGTTTCGATCGGTGTGTCTTCGGTAGCGACAACCCGCAATTCGTGATAGCCATCGGCAAACTGAGCAGTATCGAGATCAAATTGCTCTCCCTGTCGGCAACGCTTGTACCGAACTCCATCAACGAATAGCTCGAAAGCGCGAATCGGTCGAGCATCTTCCGGGGGAAGCGATGGAATGAGCTGGAGATTGCCAGATGTAAAATGCCTTCCGTCCAAGCCCGCTACCCGCACTTCGGGTGATTGGGCCCACGGCTGGCAAAGCGGGTCTCCTACGATGATCTGCTGGAAGGGCGCATGGATCGATTGATAGAACGCCTCGGCAAGCGAACAACCGTGGGCATAGTGAACATGAACAAACGGCGAGGGAAACTTTTGAGGGTAGCTCAACGGTTCGACGACCGTGCCGCAAGCACCTGCGGCGCCATGACGGAGGAATTCCGATAGACACGTTTGACTGAAATTCTCGGTAAACACTCCGCCAAAGCTTGTCAGGTTGTCGCCGATCGATCCAGGCAGCATGCGACACCCTGCTTGTTGAAGATTGAAATCTGGGACGCCCGTTGTCAGTCCCGCAATGTTCTGCTTGCCTTTGGGAAACTTGAACGGAAGAATCTCGGCCTTAACCCCAGCCAATCCTAGTTCGGCAACGGCCTGCGAGAACAAACCGTCTCTTGTACGAGATCGCACGCCATCGTGCTTGAGAAAATAAACTGTCCCTGATGGTCGCGTGCCATCTGCTTCTCTCGCGCGCTGGAGATATTGGATAATCTCGTCGACACGATTGCCTCGTCCATAAGTGACTCCGAGCATCGCCGACAGCAGATAGGGGATCCCACGGCCATCTGCCCGTTGCCCCCCTGGCAGCCAGCGCACCTGAGCTCGAAAGGCACGCGAAACCGTGACTCCGTTGAGCGGCATTGAGTAATAATTGTTCGAATTGATGCCGAACATCTCCTTACGCTTGTCTTTGACAAAGGCCCACAAGTAGGTGGCTCCGGTAATCGATCCTTGCGGCTGGTAGCCAGCGGTGAACTTCTCTTTTGGAAAGTCGCTACGAAAATCTACCTTCCAAGGAAAATCGCAGGAGTAAATGAGATAGTCGATCTGGCCCTGGAGGCCGCGGCGGTCGATCTCTTCGAGCGCGGGCAACAGAATCTCATCTCGAAAGGATGCGCCTGGGATCTCCCCTTTCTGTTTGTCCCATTCCAGGAAGAGGATGTTTGAAGCAGGGATCTCGCGTAACTTGACATAGTGGTTTGCCACGGTCAGCGAGTCTTTGCTGGCAGAGTTGACCAGCAGGAACACATTCTCGGGACCCCCGCCGGCGAGGCCAGGCTGAGCTAGAAACGTTGCGAACCCCAGAGCCACCACCGCTACGATTGCACTTAACGGGCTGATGATTGGCTCTTCAGGCTTGTAATGCATTGGGCGCTCTTCAGAAAGAGATCGGGCAGGCTTGGCTTTCAATTGCTGACCAGCCGGGAAATCGGTTTGGTCTTGGCCTGAAGCTTGGAGTCGGGCGAGTCAACAGTTTATACTCGGTGGTTCCAACAAATGTCGTGTGGATGTTTGCCGTGACTGCCTTCGTTGTATCCCGAAGCCAGGGCCAGGGCAACTTGAGGGTTTTCTCCAAGCGTTGATAGACACCGTCTCGTGTGAGTGGAAACCATGCCGCCAGCCATCGATCGTAACGAGCCAGTTTTCGTATCGGGACACCGCGGTCTGGTCGGTTCGGCAGTTGTGCGGCGTATGGAGCAAGCTGGGTTTGGCAACATCCTGACGGTCGCGCGCGATAAGCTTGACCTCTGCGATCCGTTGGCTGTGGATCGGTGGTTTCGAGAGATGCGGCCGAAGTACGTCATTCACGTCGCAGGTAAAGTGGGCGGCATCCTGGCCAACTCCACCTACCCGGCCGACTTTATGTATGACAATCTCCTGATTCATGCGACGGTGCTGCGCTCGGCGCAGCGGTATGCGGTCGCCAAGCTGCTCTACCTTGGCAGTTCGTGTATTTATCCGCGCGATTGTCCCCAGCCCATCCGCGAAGAATACCTGCTGACGGGTCCCTTGGAAGTCACCAACGAGGCGTACGCCTTGGCGAAAATCGCGGGACTCAAATCGTGTCAGCATTATCGCGACCAATACGGCTGCAATTTCATATCGGCCATACCAACCAATCTTTACGGCCCTCGGGACAATTTCGATCTGCAGGGTTCCCACGTGCTGCCGGCCTTGATTCGCAAATTCCACCAAGCAAAGCTTGCCGGCGACCGAGAGGTGGTGATTTGGGGCAGCGGTAAACCTCGGCGGGAACTTCTTTACGTCGACGATCTGGCCGACGCCTGTGTTTTCCTATTGGATAACTACGAGGACAAGGCAACAATCAACGTCGGGACAGGACAGGATATTTCGATTGCAGACCTTGCCAAACTGGTTGCTGCGGTGGTCTATCCAGCGGCTGAACTGGTTTACAATACGAGCAAACCAGACGGCATACCTCGCAAGCTGCTCGATGTCACCCGATTGCACAATCTGGGATGGCGGCACAAGATGGAGCTTCGCGACGGCATCCAAGCTACTTACCAGTGGTTTTTGGAGCACTGCCAGGCGTCGGTTGCGGCCGAGTGAGCATGACTGGCCTGCTTCGCAGCGCTGCGGCCAGCTGGAGCAATCTGGCAGTATGGCGACTTTAGTAAAAGGATTTCCATGAGTACTTTTCCTCCGAAGATCAAGCGACGTGCATTCATCACCGGCATTACGGGGCAAGATGGGTCGTATCTGGCCGAGCTGCTGCTTGGCAAAGGTTACGAAGTGTGGGGGATGATTCGCCGCAGCTCGTCGTTCAATACGGGGAGGATCGATCACATTTACCAGGATCCGCACGAGGAAGACGTGCGGTTGCGGCTCTGCTACGGCGATTTGAACGATGCCTCGAGTATCAACCATCTGCTGCGGACCGTGCGACCGGACGAAGTGTACAACCTGGGTGCCCAGTCGCACGTGAAGGTGTCTTTCGAAGTTCCCGAGTACACTGGCGAAGTGACTGGACTAGGGGCGATACGTATTCTCGAAGCGATGCGAGAAGAGGGCATCTCGGCCAGGTTCTATCAGGCCTCTTCTTCGGAACTCTACGGCAAAGTAGTCGAGACGCCCCAGACCGAGACTACCCCCTTCCATCCCCGCAGCCCTTATGCCGCGGCGAAGGCCTATGCGTTTTATGTGACTCAGAACTATCGCGAGTCTTACGGCATGTTTGCCGTTAACGGAATTCTGTTCAATCACGAATCCCCACGCCGGGGCGAGACATTCGTGACGCGAAAGATCAGCCGTGCTGCTGCGCGGATTGCCCTGGGTGTCCAAGACTGTCTGTTCTTGGGCAACCTGGATGCGAAACGCGACTGGGGCTATGCGGGCGACTATGTCGAAGCGATGTGGCTGATGCTACAACAAGACAAGCCAGACGACTTTGTGATCGCGACGGGCGAAACTCACTCGGTACGCGAATTCTGCGAGGTCTGCTTCGCGGCGCTCGATATCCCGCTCACCTGGAAAGGCGCCGCGGAAGACGAAAAGGGCTACGGGCCCGATGGCCGGGTGCTGGTCCAGGTCGATCCGCGGTACTACCGGCCATCGGAGGTCGACCTGTTGCTGGGCGATTGCAGCAAGGCTCGCCGACAACTGGGCTGGGAGCCGCAGGTCGCGTTCAAGGGGCTTGCCAAAATGATGGTGGAAGCCGATTTCCAACTCGCCAAAGAGGAAGCAGCCTGAAGTATCTCGGCCAGCCGCGCCGCGACAGTTCGCCAAAGCTTGCCGAAAGGTGATAACTCCCTGGTTGTTATGGCTAAAACCGGTGCAACGCAACTCGATACCGTCTTTGCGGCTCGACAGATCACCAAGGTCTATCACATGGGCGAGGTCGACGTGCATGCGCTGCGCGGCGTGGACCTCGACCTGTACCGGGGCGAATTCGTCGTGCTGCTGGGACCCTCGGGAAGCGGCAAGAGCACGCTGCTGAATATCCTGGGCGGGCTCGATACGCCGTCTGCCGGATCGGTGCACTATCTCGACAAAGAGCTGACCGACTTTGACGATGCGGCGCTGACCCGCTATCGCCGCGACCACGTAGGTTTTGTCTTTCAGTTTTACAATCTGATCCCAAGTTTAAACGCTCGGGAGAATGTGGCGCTAATTACCGAGATTGCCCGCAACCCGATGACGCCCAGCGAAGCGCTGGCGTTGGTCGATTTGCAGGAACGCGAAGATCACTTTCCGGCGCAGATGTCGGGCGGCGAGCAGCAGCGGGTGGCAATTGCCCGGGCGGTTGCCAAGCGGCCCGACGTGTTGCTTTGCGACGAGCCGACCGGCGCGCTCGATGTGCAGACGGGGGTGCTGGTGCTGGGCGCGATTCAGCGCATCAACCGCGAGTTGGGCACCACGACTGCCGTGATTACCCACAATGCCGTGATTGCCGACATGGCCGACCGGGTGATTCACCTCTCCGGCGGACTCATCACGGGCGTGGACACGAACACCACGAAGCGCGAAGCCCACGAGCTGACATGGTAAGGCGGCAACACGTTGCCTCTCAGCAACCCTCGCCCGGCCCCATCCTTCCGCTTTCGGCTTTCCCCTTTCCGCTTTCTATTCATCCCCTTCGGCTTTGGTTTTGTCTCACCTGCCAGATTCTCAACTTTAGGTTTCTGTGCGCGGCGAGTGCGGGACAAAACTGCAGGAGGCGCACTCGTCGCAATAGAACCGAATTGCCAAAGAGCCTCGCAAATGAGTGCTAGGGTGATTATCGCAGTTGTGGAAGGGCGAGGCGACGATCTTTTTTGGCCGCCTGCTGGTGTGAGTTTGGACCGCAAAGTTCGCTGAGGGCCACAGAGGAGGTGGCGAAGTGAATCGCAGGCTGGTGTGCTTGCACCCAGCGCGCATCTTTGTCGCACCGGTGTTTTCGCAAGAATGAGTTGCAAACCCCATGAGCCGTACGCGCTAGCGTCGGATTGATGCCGGAATTTCGCGGAGGAATCGTCACCCGCGGCTAGCTCCGTCGGCTCAAAAGAGAAGCAGCGATCTCTGAAACTGCTTCTACTTCCGCTTGGCAAGCAAGCCTCTTGTCCACCATCGGTGGCCCCAGACAACTTGTTGTCTGAGCCAGCCGCGTCGATCTGGGCCTAATCGTCGTCCCTGAGCCCTCTGCATGCATCAGACTCTGCGGCCAGTGGCAAATGGGGAACTACCTGCGTTGCCGTCCGCACTTCTTGAAACGCACGCACACTATTTGCGCAGCCCTTGTCTGGCAATGATTGTGCCGCTGTTTCTGGCGGCCTCGTTGGGCAGGCGGGCGATGCCTACGAACGAGTAGAGGGCGAGGCTCAGCAAGCAAGCGGCGCTGGGCTCTGGGACGGCGGCCGCAGCGAATAGGGGGGGAGGCGAGCCGAACTGCTGCTCCCACACTTTGAAGTCTGGGCCGTCGACGTCGCCGTCGTGTTGGGCATCGCCTTGGACGGGTAATGTGCCGCTGCCCAAGTTGCGCTGCCAGGTCAGAAAGTCGAAGCCGTCGACGTCGTTGTCGCCATTGAAATCCGCATTGTCCCGCTGCGCGTAGGGGTTGATCAGCACCGAGAGTGAAGCGTTGCTGCCCTGATTGCTGGTCAGCACAATGCTGCCGGGGTTGTAGCCGACAAGCTGCGAAATATCGAGAATGCCCGAAGTCTCCGCCGCGCCGCTGATCCCCACCGTATCGCCGATCAGAATCAGGTTGCTACCGTCGGGCGCGTTCATCCAGATTTCTCCGTTAGCGGTGCCGGAGTCTTCGTTGACAAAAATGAGGCCTTCGGCGTAGGTCGAGCCGTTGATCACGGTCGGGGCCGTCCAATCGACGTTGTCGGCGTCGCCGAAGGCATTGGCATAGGCGCCGCTGCCGCTGTAGTCGACGTCGTTGACGTGATTCTGGACCTTGGTAATCGAAAAGCCCGATGCGGCTGCATTGAAGCTGCCGCCGCTAAAGACGAAATCGAAGTCGAACGTGAACAACCCCGAGTCCTGGTCGCCCAGGACTGCACGGGTCGGGTCGCTGGGGCTGGTATCGACATCTTCCAGCTTGGTCGAGTTCAAGGCACCGGCCGAAGTGGTATCGAACGTGCCGTCGATAGAGGTATCGCCCTTGCTTACCGGCAGCGAGTCGTTAAGAAAAAAGTAGCTGCCAAACGCCAAGCCGTTGCGGGCCAAGAAGGTATTGGCCGCATTGCCGCTGGCGTCTTTTCCTTTCTCGCCGACATAGAGCTGCATATTCTGTGTTCCCCCGTCGGGGGAAAGCAACAGAATGACATGGTCGGTCTCGCCCGTATCGAGCAGGGCGGCATTCTCCCAGTTGTCGAAAGGCATCCCGCCGAGCCCCCCGGCGGCACTGCCTGCAACGCCACTCAACTGGTAAAAGTCGCGATTGGCCAGGTCAATGGCAATCAGCCGATCGGTGCTACCCTCTTCGCCTGTGACATAGATTGGGTCGGCAAACCCGCGGCCTGTGCCAAAGGTATCGGGAAGATAGGATTGCCCCGAACAGAAACGGTAGAAAGTGGTATTCGAGATGTCGGAGGTGGCGATCCAGTTGGCGCCGCCATCACTGCTCCAACGGTCGTAGGCTTGTCGAGCCGAGGTGACAAAGGAGCCGCCGCCAGTAGTGCCGCTAGCGATAACGTTGGCAATCGCCGTCTTGAAGCTCGGCAGGTGGAGATTGACTTCGCTGATTGTCGCGTCGGTCGTCTCATGATTGATCAACAAACGCAAGGTCGAGGAATCTGGCAGCCAGGCGCCGATACCGTCAAACGTGCCGGGCATCGACCAAGTCGAGCCATCGTCCGCGGGATTGTCGCCGATCGAAATGACCTCGAAGGCTTTCCAGCCATTGTGGAGGTTCACCCTCAGACTGGCTCCGTCTAAGGCCAAGGATGTGGAGAGCATTGCCTCGCAAGCAGCAGCCAGGAACAAAGCGGTCGAAAAGACTCGGCACATGGGGCGTCTCACCGATGAATGGGACCAGCCTGGTAACGCAGGCGCTAGACGGACGCTTCTCTCCAGGCGGAAGCAAGAAAGACGAAGCCACGGACAGCCCGCCAAAACCTCGGTCGAGACAAGTCGTACCTGGAGTATAGAGAACGGCCAAAAAAGTGTCAAATTTCGCGGGTAAAACGGCAGTGGTTCAGTTCGACGAGTTCGCACATTCTCGCCCGAGCAGAGCCGAGGAGCTCTGCGACAAGGAGGCACGAGTTGGGGTGATGCGCCGAGTCACTGGCGTCGGCGAGAGGGCTACTGGTGCTGGCATACGTGGCTGCTAGCAGTGGCTGCCGACCTTGCCGGTCATCGGGGGGTTGCGTTACAGTTCTCGCCTACCGCTCGCTACGGGTGGCACGCCCCAGTGGCATCATCGTTGGTGAACTGCACCCAAGGAAGCTCGATGGATACTCTGAGCGATTCACAAGGCATCGTACTGAACGACTCGGCACAGCAGCTGGTGAGAGATGTGCTAATCTGGATCGGTTTTGGCACCGTCGTCGGCCTGCTAGCCAAGGGCATTATGCCCGGCCGCGACCCGGGCGGATCGATTGCAACCATCCTGATGGGCATTGGCGGCACGGTCATGGGCTGCGGCGTGCTCAGCTACTTTCGCGAAGGGCAGCGCATCGTGCCGATCAGCCCGCTGGGCATGTTCGTTGGCGTTGCAGGCTCGCTGATCATTCTGTTCTTCTACAAACTGCTCGGAGGCTATTACTTTGTCGAAGGCGAGTATGTCACGCGGGCACATCGCCGCCGCCGAAGCCCCGGCAGGCGCAGAAGGTACGACTCGGCGATCTACGACGATTAGCAGCCGATGGGCAGATCGCCCCGACCAAGACCTTCTCTCAGCAAACAAAAAGGCGCGTCGCTGCCAATTGCAACGACGCGCTTGTGACGGCCGGTAGACGGAGCGCGAGGCTTAGGACACCAACGCCGCGCGTCTGCGCCACCGGCCGCCAGAGGGCAGGGGTGGGCTAATCAGTCTGGCTTCAATTCTCAGCCGTCAGCTCGTACACCAGCTTCGCAGGAGGGACTTTCGAAGCGATGTTGCGGAAAGCCTCGATGAGTTGCGACTCCATATCAGCCACGGTTGCCCCGCCCGGAACGCTAATAAAGATGCCGCCGCCGGCAAAGGCGATTGCTTCCATCAGGTCGCGGTCGGCATCGGCGCCCACGGCCATCGTGTGCAGTGTAATCCCGCGCTCGACGGCTTGGGTGGCTTCCCAGAAGGCGTACTGCTTCTTCGAATCGGAAGTTGTGTAATCGGCATTCCCGTCGCCATCGTAGTCGGTCCAGTCGGCCCAGTTGAAGCCGCCAGGCAGACTCCAACCGCTGGGGCCCTGATTGGTCTGGCCATCGGTCATGATGATCATCGTCGGCCGGGCACCGTAACGGCTGTAACCATCGTCGTTGGGATCGTCAGCGGCTCCTACCAACAATTCCCGACCTTTCAGGATTCCATCGCCCATGGCAGTCCAACCGTTGTACTCGCCCGCCTGGTGACGACGCTGGATGTCGTCGATCGTAGCGTAGTCGCTGGTGATGGGATTGGCCGTGATGTCGATGTCGACTTCTCCATCGTAGAGCGACATTTCCTGCTGGGCCCATTGGCCATAGCCAACCAAACCCACTTCGTCGCCAAAGTCCAGCTCGGTCAAGAAGCTCAGGAACAACGAAGCGCCGTTTTTCACCGCGTTGAACGGATAATGGGGGGTTCGCCAGAGGTCTTCTGAATTCTCTCGGGCATAGCGTTTCTCTTGCAAATAGTCCATGAGCGTGCGGTAGCCGTACTTGCGGTTGTACGAGCCGCTCTTGTTTTTCACATAGCTGATGTAGCCATTCCAGAGCGAGTCGTTGGACGAGTTGCTCAGCTTGGTTTTCGGCGTACCGTCGCCATTGCGGCCCGACTGAGGGAACGGATATTTGCGTTTTCCGTCTGCACCATTCTCATTGAGCCCCAAGGCTTCGCGGATCGTACTGGTGTCTGAGCCCGACACATAGGTCCCCTCGTACGAGTTAATCTGTCCCAAACCAGTGGACGGAAACTTCGAAGTGCTCGTACCGGGCCACGTGGGATCGGCTGCTACCAGCGAATTCCACATGGCATCCAGAGAATTCTCGGCCTGGGTCTGGCCCAGGCTGGAGCGCAGCGAGCTGTCGTCATTCATCGAGGCCGAGAAGTCGAGCACCACGACCAGGTCGCGAGCTTCGACAAACGCGGTCGAGGAGGTTTCGATCGGTACCTGCGACCGACCCACGGCCCAACCGAATGCCAAGGGCAATTGACCATCGGGGGCTTCCGGGTCTTCATTCGTGCGGCGTGCTACTACCTGAACGACGTTGAACGGCGAGCTGTTCCACTGAATCGGCCAGGTGCCGGTAGCCTCGTCGAATCCCCGCTTGCCAAAGCGCACGTCGTTCTGTGGATCGATGTACACGCCATTGGCTTCAGCCACCTGAGCGGCCATGGCTCGGGCCGCTTCGACGGCAATCGAATTGGCGTCGATATTGGCCGACCCCTGACCCTGGCCCGCGGCATAAACCGCAGCAGTGATTTCTTGAGCAGCGGCCAGCGACGCCGCGTCGACGGCGTTCTGCATTTTCGTCTCGGTCAATACAATTCGGCCGGTATCGACCGACAGAGCAACGAAAGCGAAGATCGCTACCAGGGTAAATCCCGTAAGAACGACAATCACCCCCTGTCGCGACTCTTTAGGCCCCCTGCGCTGCTTCAGATTCGTTCGTTGTCTCATGATACGTACTCCAGGAAAAGAAAAACTGCTGGTTTCGATGGGACAAAGCTATTGCGAAATGGTCGCGCGTCCGTTGCGAAAAGTGACCGACGCCGAGAGAATGTAATCGTTCGCTTCGCTGACCGGCGTGTAGCTCACCGCAGAGAAGGGCACGCTGACCTCGACTTCGAAGAGTTTGAGGTCGTTGGCGGGGTCGTCGAGATCGAACGGACACTCGGGGCACGCATGGTCGCGGATGACCACTTGAACATCCCCTGCAGGGACGCCCGACGAAACCATGAAGTTTGTTACGTCCTGAATGAGCTTCTGATTCGAGGTCTGCCCATCTTGCAGCAGGTCGGTACGCTCCATCGCGGCAAACCGGG
>JAGQOW010000120.1 GCA_020427155.1 Planctomycetales bacterium
CTCCGCTTGCATGCGAAACGCAAGCTCGTAACTGCGAATCCGCGCTTCCAATTCGGTTTGCTGCGGGCGTGCCTCGGCGTGGGCTCGGTTGAACTGTTCCAGTAACGAGAGCTTCTTTTGCAGCCCGCCAACCGTGTGGCCTTCAGGCAAATTGAGATTGGCAATCGGTTCGTCGCCTGTGCCGTCGATCCGCACACCTTGGTGCGTAGCAGGCAAAAAACCGCTTCCCCAGTTACGCGGCCCATTCACAGGGCGCCCAGTGTTGTCGCACATCACGACAAACGACGGCAAGTCCTTGTTCGCCGAACCCAGCCCGTAGTTGACCCACGACCCGAGCGAAGGCCGCCCGGCAACATTGATGCAGGTGTTCATCTGGCAAACGCCGCCCGCATGATTGATGCCGTTCGTCCAGCAAGAGCGAATCACGGCCAGATCGTCCATGCATGTAGCGATGTGCGGGATCCACTCAGACGCCCAAAGCCCGCTCTCGCCATGTCGTCGCCACCGACGCGGAGCCTCCAGCAGCGGCGCGCCCTTTTCGCCCATCGCCGTGATCGGCTCATCAAAACTTTCCGGCAAAGGTTTGCCTGCCAACTCGTTGAGCAACGGTTTGGGGTCAAGCAAATCCAGATGGCTTGGCCCCCCTTCCATAAACAACCAAATCACACTCTTGGCTTTGGCCGCGTGGTGTGCAAGCTGGGCCGACGCCGCCAGGCCCGACTCCTGCCGCAACAGCCAGTCGAGCGCAAGCGCCCCAAAGCCGGCCCCACTGTGCCGCAAAAAATCGCGCCGCGTCCGAGCAGTTCGGTAATGCAATTGATTGTTGAAAAGGTTCACAATAATGCTCTGTCTGTGGGCGCCGACTTTGAGGTTGAAACTACGGCTCACGCCAGCAATCTCGCTGCATGGGCGTCAATCTGCAGGCTCAGCGTTAAACCGCGTTCCATTCTTGAAGCTCCGTACAGCATCAATACAATTCTAACAAACGGGTTCAGTCGACATACAAGAACTCATTCGAGTTAAGCAGTACATGACAAAACTCAGCAAGGTCCTTCACGTCGACTTCCGCCGAATCTTCCTCAGACTGTTGGCCCAAAAACTGAATTGCTTTTGCCAGCTCTTCAGCAGTAGGCCCCCGTCCCCAAGCAAGCCGAAAACCATAGTCTAATGTCTCGCCAATTGTTGCCTGCTGTTGTGCAAGCAGCCGCTCGGCGAAATGCCTCGCCCGTGCGAGCGCAAAATCGCCATTGATCATCAACAGCGACTGGGTCGGCGTGGTGGTCGTATTTCGCTGAGCCACGCTGGACAACCCGCTCGATGCGTCGAACAGTTGCAGCAGAGGATCGGGAGTATTGCGCATAACTTTCACGTACAGCGATCGCCGCGGGACATCGGCCGCCACGCTGGGCCCCCCCACTTCTTCCTGCAACTCGCCGCTCACTGCCAGCATCGCGTCGCGGTTCTGTTCCGCTTTGAGCCGCCGAATCGGGGCCCGCCATAGCAACTCGCCCGCCGGATCTCTTGCCTGGCACTCCATCGACTCCGGATGAAACGACGACTGTTTCCAGGTTGCGGAAGTAAGAATCTGCCTGTGGAGCGATTTGATGCTCCAGCCGTTCTCGATGAACCAGGTCGTGAGCCAGTCGAGCAACTGCGGATGCGAAGGAGGTCGCCCCATGTGGCCAAAATCGCTGGCTGAAGAAACGATTCCCTGACCAAAGTGCTGTTGCCAGATACGGTTCACAATCACTCTAGTCGTCAACGGATTGTCCGCCCGACCGATCCACTCGGCCAGCGCTGTGCGTCGCCCAGAGGTACTCGTTGTCGACGCATTGGCAATTTCAGCGTCATCCGCCGCAGTAGAAAGCACCGAAAGATAGCCCGGCTCAATTGGCGTTGCCTTGTAGTCATCAGGAATCACCGTCGGCGAAATAGGGCCGCGAGCATCCGAAACAGACATCACTTCTGGCAACGGTTCGGGCTTCTGACCGTCGAATGCCGCCAGCTCTTCCAGTAGTTCCTCATGCTTTAGCTTGTCTTCCTTCTTCATCCCTTCCAGCAGCCCGACCCCTTCTTCTACAAACTGGCGGCCGATGAGATACGCCATTTGATGTTCCCATGAACTCCGCAGTTCGCTCGCCTTGCGATAACAAGCCTGAATCTCCAGCGGAAATTTCTCGACCGTCGATTCCCACTTTTGTTCACGGTACGGATCGAGCAACGCGTCGATACGCTGCTGAATCTCGGCCGTAGCTGCTTTCCATACTGCTAACTTCTCCTCGTACGACGCCTGCTCTGCCTTCGTCGCCCCCGGCACATCGTCTTGCCACACAAGCGGCTCGAAAAAAGCCCGCAGCCGGAAATAGTCGGTCTGCAAGATCGGATCAAACTTATGATCGTGGCATCGAGCGCAAGCCATCCCCATTCCAAGAAACACATCGCCGACCACATCGGTCGTCTCGTTCATAATGTCGTTCCAGTGCGCTCGGGCGTCGCGCTGGTTGTACTCATAGATGCCTAATCGCAAGAATCCTGTGGCTATCAAATTCTCCGGATCGTCGCCCTCGATCTCGTCGCCTGCGAGCTGTTGCATCACAAACTCAGGATACGGCTTGTCGTCGTTGAACGACTGCACCACATAATCTCGATAACGCCAAATGTGGGGCCGATACGAATCCTTGTTCCAACCATCCGACTCGGCATAACGAACCAGGTCGAGCCAAAACCGCGCCCAGTGTTCTCCGTAACGCGGGTCGGCCAGAATTCGGTCGACTAAACGCTCCCATGCGCCAGGCGATTGATCCGCAGTAAATTCCTCGATCTGTTCAGGAGTCGGCGGCAACCCAAGCAAGTCGAAGTAAAGCCGACGCACCAGCGTCTCCCAATCCGCCTGAGGAGCTGGCTGAATCTCTCGCTCGGCCATCCGCTGGTACACAAAACGATCAATCGGGTTCTGCGACCAGGTTTCACTCTCAATCTCAGGCAGCGCCGGTTTCTCCAGCGGCTGAAAAGCCCACCAATCGCTATCCTCTCCAACAGCAGATTGCCCTGGGAGCAGAGTGAGGTTCAATAAGATAAGCAGCAAGCAACTACGAAACAGCGCATCCATCATATCGAAAGAAAGACATCGGTAGGATTGCTTACGGCTCATGCGAACAACTTTCTTACCCGCTATTTCGCGATACTCCAGTTTAGTCGACATCTCCTCGCGTTCAAAGCGTCTTATTGACGGCGGCGCAGTCCATGAACCTGAGCCGTGGTCAATAGGACACGGCCACAGCACTGTTCTTTCTGATTTGTTCTGCGGAACAGCTCCCATTGGTCCGTACCGCATTCCCATCCAGGAGCGTCAAACGCTATCGCCTCGCCATCCTGGCGAGGAAAAACGCTCAAACGTTACTTGCTATAAAAAACGTTTCTCCCTTGCTATTCTTGGTGCTGTACTCGATCCATTCGACCCAGGATTTTTATACTCATCCGTGCCACATCCTGCCCAACTACCGATCGAGCAGCTCTTGAAGCACTGCCAGCTGCAACGCACCCGCGGCTCAGGGCCTGGCGGTCAGCATCGCAACAAGGTAGAAACGGCGATCGTCGTCCAGCACTTGCCCTCCGGCCTGCGAGGGGAAGCCAGCGAACGTCGTAGTCAGCAGCAAAACCGCGTCCAGGCAATTCACCGCCTGCGAGTAAAACTGGCTCTCGAGGTGCGCTGTCCCGCGCCCGCCGAACCAAGCTCCGCCTGGCAGTGTCGAGTCAAAACGGGACGCATCTCGATTAATCCAGCGCACGAAGAGTTTCCCGCACTGCTGGCCGAAGCGCTCGACATAGTTTTCGCAAACGACTTCGCCATCCCCGCTGCTGCCACCAACCTGGAGGTAACGGCTTCGCAGCTTGTGAAACTCTTGAAACTCGAACCACAAGCACTAGGAATAGTCAACCGAGAAAGAGCTTCCCTGGGGCTACCAGCGCTCCGCTAGCAAACGCAACGACGCGATCAGCCACTCGCCCGTACATCGCTATCTCAGTACAATGTCCGAGTTCAAACTTCTGTAAAACCACCAACCCGCTACGGCGACTCTTGTATGTACTCTGTTTTGTTTGATATAGACGGCACTCTGGTAGACACCGGCGGAGCCGGCAGAAACGCCTTTGCTGCCGCTTTTGCCGAGCTCTTCGACATAGCCGAAATCTCTAGAGACGTACGCTTCGCCGGTCGGAGCGATCGGGCCATTGCCCTGGAGCTCATGGAAGTCCACGGTGTTGAACCTTCCGCCGAACACTGGCGCCAATTTGTCGAGTCCTACCTCGGGCACCTCGAAACCACTTTGCCACTGTGCCAGGGCCGCATCTTGCCGGGAGTCGTCGGGTTGCTTGACCAATTGCAGACGATCGAACACGCCCTGCCGGGACTCTTGACCGGCAACGTACGAGCAGGCGCCGCGCGCAAGCTTACTCAGTACGGCCTGGCCGACCGCTTTAAATTCGGCGGCTTCGGCGACATATGGAACGATCGCAATGCCATTGCCAAAGAAGCCGCCGAGCAGGCTCGCTTCCATGCCCGAGGGGTCCTCAACGGCACGATGGTCATCGGCGATACCGTATGCGATGTCACTTGCGCCCGCTCAATCGGCGCCTTTGCCGTCGCGGTCGCCACTGGCGGATCGACCCGCGAAGAGCTCTTAGCCGCTGGGCCCGATCTGCTGCTCGACGACCTCTCAGATACCGAGACGCTACTAGCAGAAGTAGGAATCTGAATCATTAGCTTGAACAGGAAGAAGTCACCTGTCAGCTTAAGACTCTCTTATTGAATTCACTCGGCATGCCAACTCTTGCTCGCATCACCCTCTTCCCCATCAAGGCCTTCGACGGCCACGCTGTCGAACGTGCCGAAGTGCTCCCCAGCGGCGCATTGGCAGACGACCGCCGGTTCGCCTTGCAAGACCCGGCAGGCGAACTCATCAACGGCAAGAAGTTCGCTACCGTCCATCAGATCCGCGCCCGCTACAGCGACGATCTGCAAAGCGTTTCACTTCGCGGCCCCCAAGGCGAAGCAACGTTTGCTCTCGAACCAGACAACCGCTTGCTTGCCGACTGGTGTAGCGAGTTCTTAAACGTCCGATGTCACCTGATCGAAAATGCCGAGAGCGGCTTTCCTGACGATTGCGACTCGCCCGGCCCTACCCTCATCAGCACCGCTTCGCTCGCCGAAGTGTGTCGTTGGTTCGGGACGTTCGACCTCGAAGAGGCGCGCCGCCGATTTCGTATGAATCTGGAAGTCGCCGCCGAACTCCCCTTCTGGGAAGACCGGTTTGTCGGCGAGCAACCGCCGCCGCGCCGCTTCCGCATCGGCAACACCACCTGGCAAGGCGGCGGCATCTGCCAACGCTGCGCTGTCCCCACTCGGAGCGCTCTCGCAGGTACTGTAGATCCTGGCTTTGCGCGTCAATTCTCTCAACAAAGACAAGCAACGCTTCCTGCATGGTCTCCGCAGCAGCGCTTTGACCATTTCTACCGCTTCGGAGTAAACACACTTCTCGATTCGACCGTCGCAGACGCCCACGTTTCGATCGGAGACGTAGTCGAGCCGATCTGAATGGCACTCGATGCCGGTACTCCTGCCGCGTTTCAACCTACTGGGCGCCAACACACAACGCACCAACCGCTTCTCCGAGAGCATGCTGATGACGGCACTCCGATAATGGCAGATTCTCAGGCTCCTTGCGGCGTTCCCTGCGACCGCTGGCCGAGCTAGGTATAAACGACCTCGACCGGCACACGGGAGTGAAGTTCGTAGAGGTCGCTGCGACGGTCTTGCAGCGGCTTTACGCTCCCCAAATCGCGCTGCACCGCCAGGTCGTTAAGGTCGAGTTCTGCGATCACTACCGTCTCGCAGTTCGGATCGGCTTCGGCCAGAATGCCGTCTTTCGGAAAGGCGACGTCGCACGGAGTGCAGACGGCGGCCTGGCCGTAGTTGACCAGAAAGCTGCGCACCTGCGGCAGATTCCCTACACAACCGGCCAATACAACATAGATCACGTTCTCGATGGCTCGTGCCTGTGCGCAGTAGCGTACTCGATGGTAGCTCTTGCGCTCGTCGGTCGCAAAGGGAACAAACAGCACATCAATACCGGCCACCGTTAACAATCGCACAAGCTCAGGAAACTCGACGTCGTAACAAACCAGAATGCCGATCCGTCCCAGCGGAGTGTCGAACACCCGCAGCTTGTCGCCCGGCTGAATATCGTAGAAATGGCGTTCGATAGAAGTGATGTGAATCTTCTCCTGCGTAAACACATTTCCTGACGGAGTAAACAGGTGAGCCACGTTGCGCAACTCACCGTCGACGTCTACAGGATGGCTGCCTGCAATAATATGCAGCCCGTGCTTGGTCGCTTCCGTCTTGAACAGCTCTACGTACTTCTCATGGTATCTGGCGACTTCGCGCACCGCGTGAAGCGAGTCCATATCGGGCGGCAGCATGCTGAACAGTTGCGCCGTAAACAGCTCTGGCAGCAACAAAAAGTGGCAATGATACTCGTTGGCCGTCTCGGCAAAGAACTCGACCTGCATCGCCAGCTGTTCCCAGCTGCTGATCGGCCGTATTTCATACTGCGCCGCACACACCCTCATCTTGCGCACAGGACGGCTGATCGGAGCGGCGGCAATCAGTCTCTTGGCAGGATCGAACGCCTTGTTCTCCATCTCTAGATACGTGGCGTAATTCATGCTCTCGCCGTCGCTCAGGTAAGCGTAATGCACCCCGCGCACGTCGTAGCCCGCCTTTAAGTGAGCCGACAACGCCATGTCCCTGAGCTGGCCAGCTTTCACCAAATCGATATAACGCTGTGGCGACATCTTCTTCGCATACGGGGCGTACCCCGGAATCCGCCCCCCGGCCACCATCCGACGTAAGTTGAGCCGCTTCAACAGCCCCTTGCGGCGCTGATAGAGTTTCTTAGCCACCCCCTTGCCGCGGAAGTCGGGATGAACAGCGATGTCCGAGCCGTAAAGCGTATCGCCGCTCGGATCGTGCGTACTAAATGTTCCGCAACCTGTGATCTCGTTGTACGAGTACCAGGGCGAATCGTCGTCGAGCAGCACGATCAGCGATGTGCAGTATCCTACGACTTTGCCGTCGAGTTCTGCCAGGAACTGCCCTTCCGGGAACATATCGAGTTGCATTTCAAGCTTGCGAGCATCATTAAGACTCTCGCGGTCGATATGGGGATAAGCCGCGCTCTGGCATTCGACGATTCCCTGAATGTCTGATCTCTTCCAACGACGAACTTTCACATTGCTTTCTGGGTTCACCGCCATAAATGGGCCATCCTTGAATGAAGTTCGCGTATGGAAATGTGGCCATTGTACACTTCCCACGTCGATCCCGGTAAGATCCATTCAGCCCTGCGACAGACCACACTGACGCACAACGGCATGATCTTGTTATTCTATTGACGTTTTCGAAAGTGCCTTTCTGACATTTCTTTTTTACTACTCTAGAACCGCCCATCGAGTGCCTGCCCAAGAAGAAGTACTATGGCCTCTAACCCCGCAAGTTCGAATGCCCCCCTGCTCGCCGCAACTCAACAGCAGGCAGAGCGGCATTACCTGCAAGCTTTCGGCCAACCCGCGCAGTGGTGCGTCGCTGCACCGGGACGGGTGAACCTCATCGGCGAACACACCGACTACAACGACGGCTTTGTGCTGCCGATGGCGATCGAGCGGTATGTCGTCATCGCGGCAGGGCCTGGCAAAGTCGGCCACCCTCCTGCTGCGACCATTCGCAGCGTCGATCTGCAAGAGTCGTTCACGGTTCCGCTCAATCAACCTCCCCAGCCCGGCAATGTCGCCTGGTCCAGCTACCTCGCAGGAGTGATCGCAGGCTTTCTCGATAGAGGCGAGGCCTTGCCCGCCTTCAACGCAGTCGTCCATTCTTCGGTGCCCTTAGGCGGCGGCTTGTCCAGTAGCGCAGCGCTCGAAGTGGCGACCGCGACTCTGCTGGAATCAATCCTCGCTACCTCGCTGGACCCTTCAGCAAAGGCCCTTTTGTGCCAGCAGGCCGAGCATCGGTTTGCAAACGTCCCATGCGGCATCATGGATCAGTTTAGCAGCGTCTTTGGGCAAGCAGATGTCCTGATGTTGCTCGATTGCCGCTCGCGGCATCTTCAGCCCATTCCGTTCACTTCGCCCGCAGTCACCGTCCTGATCGTCAATAGCAACGTTCGCCATGAGCTCACCGGAGGCGAGTACGCAGCGCGGCGCCGACAGTGCGAGGCAGCGGCACAGGCGCTCGGCTCGGCATCGTTGCGAGACACGACGGCAACCATGCTCGCTGCCAGCAGCCGTCAAATGGACGAAGTCGCTTACCGCCGCGCGCGGCACGTACTTACAGAAAACGAACGTACGCTTCAGGCTGCCGAGGCCATCCGAATGCAAGACTGGCCGACTGCCGGCAAGCTGATGTATGCCAGCCACGCATCGCTGCGAGACGATTTCGAAGTCAGCTGCGACGAACTCGATTGCCTGGTGGCGATCGCCGAGCAAATCGGCATCGCAGGCGGCGTGTTCGGCGCTCGCATGACCGGCGGCGGTTTCGGCGGCTGCGTCGTGAGCCTGGTAAATACCGACGCGGTGGCGGCCATCACCGAAACAATCTACACCCACTACACCGCTCAAACAGGCATCGAACCAACCACCTTCGCCACCCGACCAGCACGCGGAAGCCACGTGCTGCGCTGACCCGATCGGCAACGGGAGACTTGAAACGACATAACGATAGCTCTTCCCCGTGCCCCACTCGCCAGCAAGCGCATTCCAAACCAGTTGGGAGACTAGAGCATTAATGCCAGAAACGCGGGCACAAAGAAAGTGCCGCGATGCATTGGCGTTGTCAGGCGGTCTAAGAACCACCCTGGGGGCCTTACGTCTACCCCACACCCGCGCATCGCGGCACTCATTTTCACCGAGAGCTTTAGCATTTCACCGATACTTGTTTCAGCTTTAGCGCCCGCGTTCTTGCCCAATCGGGCCGGGAGTGTCAAGCTGATTGTTTGGCTCAGGTAGAGGTGCCGGGGTGATGCAAGTAGCTAGGGGCCTTTCGGGTGAATTACCAATTCAGTATCAAGCGGATTCTAATAGCAGTATCAGTGTTCGCATTGCCGTTCGCCTTCATTCGGGGATACGGAAGCCAAGGGACGATTGTCGCTAGTGTTATCGGCGGATCGGCAGCGGGGGCTTGTTTACTAGGTAGGTCCAGAGAACTGAGGAACGCAACCATAAAAGCCTTGGCAGGTCTCGGCTACTTGATAGTTTTCACCGCCGCGCAACGTCGGTTGCTAAGCAAATCCACACTAGGTCCGCTTGAAGACTTTTTAGCACTAGGGCTATTCTGGTTAGGTGCTGTCGTGTTGGTACGACTGCTCCGCCACTACCTGCACGGCGCCGATCCTGATTAGGGGGCGGTTGGCACGCTTGGCTTCGCCGTGGCAATGGCCGTGGTGCAACTCGGCGGGGTGTTGCTCTTGGGCCAACCGCCGATGGCTTGGGGGATGCTGGTTATGCTGGTGTTTGTCTGGGGGCAATTATGGAGTGTGTTGCGTTGAAGTGTATCACACCGTTACGGCTTGGTTCTCCGGAGTTGGCATGAGAATTCTTCTACGATCCGTTCGTAACCCCACTCAGGCGACAAAATCGGTATCTTGCGAATCGATTCTACGCGTGATCCTTTGATACGTTTCTTGATTTGACTACGTAGCAATAATGGCGAATTGGCTATGATTGCGACTATACTCTCATACTCAAATTTGAAGTCGCCCGCAAATCTCCATTCTCGCTCCCAACTGAAGTCGTAGCCAGACCCCATTTTGTTTATGAACGAATAGTGTTGGATGATCTGTTCGTGGCGGCGGCGTTGGTTGCGTTTGAATTCCTTGAGCGACTTTATACCCTCAAAATGAGAGCGAAACTGTTCGATCAGGTGTTTGTTAACTTCAGTCCCATCAGAGTTGATGTAGAACGCTGGACTACCGCCAGAATCGAGTAAATGTCGCGATAGAAAACCACCCCGTAGGGCCGAAGCTTGATGCGACGACCCGGTATCGTCCGGCACAATGAGGCGATTTGAGTAAGCGGCGTCTCGGTGAAACAAACAGTTTTGAATTTGGATTTAAGCAAGGAAGAGAAACCAAGCTCGGAAAACAAAGGGGAAAATAGGCAGTGGGCGTTACGAGCCTCGATTTTCCGCTCGTTAAGGATCGATATTAGAATCTTCTGAGCGGACGTCTCGTCATATCTTCGCGTGAGGTGAACCACGAATCTGGAGACGTCGTCGCGTTCGCTTGGGCTCTTCATTGTGTGTTCAATCTTATGAGGGGGGCACAGTTGGCACTCACGGTACCCCCCTTTATCCTGAATGCAAATAAGAAATGGGGGGAGTTAAATCCGAGCGGAATGGTGCGTAGACCCTCATCGCCGCGGCCGCTTACGCTCTGACCGACGGGGAGTGGTTCAAATCGCCAAAGACCTTAACGCCAACAACCTAGACGGACGGCATACCGTCGCCCCGATTTCTGTCTTGCTTCCGCTTGCAGTAAGTCGATTCCTATCGAGTACCAACCGATACGAGTGCTAATACCGGTGGCGTCTAGTCACTAGGCAAAGTGCGGTTATTGCAAGGACAAAGCTTTGCGGCTCTGGAATCTGAACCAGGAAAAGAGTTGCACCGACGTCGATTCCTCGTTCACACCTTCCTCTGCAATTAAGATCATACTCGAACTCAAACGGAGTTCCGTCAGCTAGGACGCCACTAATTATCGAGTCTGAATCGGCGTAAGTGATTTCAAAAGGTTCACCAGGAACCAAACCGCTGACCGGCACACCATCTAAAAGGAAGTCGGAGCCCTTGATGCTCACAATGCTGCCAGCTGCGGCATGCAGGTTACTACCAAATGACCCACCGCTGATATCGATTGTCGATCCACTCTCGGCGGTCACAAAGTACTCGAAGATTCCTCCTGTCAGGTTTAATTCACCTCCATCTTGTGTTCTCACATTACGCTCTATTGTTCCGCCTTGGACTGTTGCCGCCCCCCCGTCCATCACATAAAGATTGTAAATAGTTCCGCCCGTGATAACCGCGTTGCCTTCCTTTTCAATCCTAAGATCACCAGGGATTGCCCCTCCTGAAACAGATACCTCACTTCCTGAGGTAACAGCTAAACTACTAACTACTCCACCAGATATATCCACCAAACTACTTGAATACGCAGCGAACGCACCATTGACATTGCCATGGTCACGTTAACGGTGGCATTGACCGCTTCCAACAGAAACCCTACATCACCTCCGTTCACATTCAAGGTGCTTCCTGGGTTGATTGTGAAGATATCTCCTATTGTCCCGCCAGGATTAAGGTTCAATACCTGTCCAGTTCTAAGGCCTTTGGGGGTAGGAGAAGAGGGTACGTCGATTACTAGTGGCCCCAAGTCTGGTATTGCAGCTTTGAAGAGAGTGAGTACTCCATCGACGATGAGGTCTTGATGTCGCGTAAATGACTTGTTCAGTGCGAAAGACGTTCCATCTGGAAGTACGCCACTCAATACTCCCTCTTCTGGTATGTCAAACTGAATGGAATCGGAAAAGTCCTCAAGTGGCACACCATCGAGAAGAAATTCTCCACCGAAGACATTGAAGCTGCCACCCCACAACTCCATATCCTGCCCAATTCGCCCGCCCTTGTAGTTGAATACTCCACCTTCGTTTTCGCTCAATAGAAGTTGCCCCGAGATCGCACCGCCTGTGAAGGTGACTTCCCCTCCCGAAAGGCGCATGCCACCGAAAGTAGTAGCGTCAACCTCCCCACCGGAGAAATTCACAATTGCACTATCACGTACAGTAATTCTGCCTTCAATAGTTCCGCCCGATATGTTTAGCTCACCTCCAACTGTCATGCCTAGTTCGACTAGGCCTCCTGACATATTCACTGTGGTTCCGACTTCTGTACTAAGACTACGTTCGATAGCACCCCCAAAAACATTTAGTTCAATGTTCGTCAACGAACCATCTGCCGAACCGATGCTGAAATCGTCTGGAATTGAACCTCCGTCCAACAGATTGATTGTCGTGTTTGAATTCACAATGACTGGAACGGGATCAGGAGGGATATTAATCACTGTCTGTCCGTTGATTGGCACACAATCGACCGTTATGCCGCAGACTATGTAACTGAGTATTGCTAGATGACCAAGAGTCCATCGCATCATAAGTTCTCCCTACTAGTCGCGTCAGGGAATAAAAAAACACCACGTACACTGCATTTCCACCCATCGGCAAGGCGGTCAAATGCTGTGTGACGTAGTGTTTGGGATTAGCTATTCTCAGGGTTCATCGGGCGCGGTGTGTTCCCGCTCTTTAACGGATTCTAAGTCCCGGAGAGCAATTATGCAACGATTACGCTGAGATTTCATCAACGCGTATAAATATGGATAAATCACGCTCATGAGGGCGATTCGCGGGTGAGCCGCCGTATCTCACCTAACATACACCCCCCGTCGCGGCCGCTTACGCTTGTTTCTAAATCCCGCCCCGGGAGCATGACGCGAAAGGGTAAATGCCATGCCCCGGGACAGTTGGGGGCCGCTGCGGCGAATCGCCGGTCAATGCAGACCAACAGACCGGCAATGCGAGCGGCCGATTGGGTTACGTCCTCCGCCTCCGAGCGAACCGGGAAGCGAAACCAACCTTTTGCCGTTTCGGTCTTCGCTCGGTCTTCCGTTCTTCGGCAAACCGAACGCGGGACCCGCTGCGGGTAAACTTACACCGGCAGGCGGCCAAAAATGATCATCGCCCTGCCCCTCTAGAACTGCGATCATCACCCCAGCACTCTGTTGCGCGTTCTTTGACATTTCAACTTTTTCAGCGATTGCACCTGCTGCAGTATTGTCCCGCGCTCGCCGCGTGCAGAGACCAAAACTAGACCTCTTTTGTCCCCGGCGATTCGCAAAACAGCCTTCACTACAGGCCCAACCGCAAAGTCTGCGGGTCAAAACAGCCGAGTTTTGTCCCAAAAGTTGGGACCCCGGCATACCGGCCAAAACCCCAGCAGAGGGGGATGAATTGAAAGCGGAAAGCCAAGAGCCGTAGGCTGCGGTCGAGGCTATCGCAGGGCTTGGCAGTCGGAAACTCGACGAGACAGGCCTGACAC
>JAGQOW010000121.1 GCA_020427155.1 Planctomycetales bacterium
CGTTTCAAGGCGGCGTTTTCGAAAGACCAGGCGTAGATCGGCGTATTCCACCAAACCGAGAACACGAGACGTTGAAGATCGACAACCGTTCTGTCTTCCAGTGGAGGCAATTCGAAAGCACAAGTTGGCCGCTCGGCGGCATACAGCAGCGTCAAACCACAGTAGTCGTTGGTCACTTCGTTGCCAGTCGGCGAATGCTCGATCGTTTGCAGAATGGACTTGCGAAAAGCATAAGCGTCGCCCAACATCAGCCGGTAGCCGCCAGATCGTCCCAAGTGTTTTTTGTAGCCGAGACAGCCGCTCAACGGAAACGATAGCTGTTTTTCCCAGCGATCGGGCACATCGTACCAACCGCCGTTGTAAAAATCTTCGGAACCGGTGCCATGGATCGTCAGTTCGTCGTCAATCGTCGTCTGATCGTCGCCCTCGAAAAAGTAAGTCGTGCCCGACTCGAAGCCTTGCGACTGCTGAAAGCAACCCACTAGGTGCCCTTGGCCTTCGGTTTCAATAAAAGTGAACGGCTTGCCCTTGGTCGTAGGGTTTTCCCTGCGCCACAGAGCGTAGAACTTGCCTTCGTCCGCGGCTCGCGGAGTCGGATCGGTGACAATCTCGGCTTGAATCTCGACTGGCTCGCCTGCAGTTTGCTCCGACACCAGTTCAATCTTCGCCGCCTGATCATACGGCATAGGAAAGTAAAGGTAGTTCGTGTCTTCCGCTGTACCGACCAACAACGAACGGCAAGCCGGCTTGCCCCAGGCATAGCCAAACAAATCGCCGACGGGCGCCAGGACAGCAGGTTGCGAGTCATTGTCCCAATAGGCGCGTAACACAATACCTCGATCTTTGCCTGCAAAAGCGCTGGCCGGGCCGAGTCGCAAGCCGACAATTCGGCCGGGCTCCTTGGTTTCGAACAGTGTACAGGACGAGCCCGACGCGAGCGTATTTACTGTTCGATGCACGCGACATGCTTCGGAGTCGACGGCGGTATACGAGCTGATATCTTTACCCGACGAGCCAAAGAGCGCCTGCGCCGCCTGTTGTTGCTCGAGGTACTCCGCCGAAGGCGGCCAACTGAACGAAGCGATCTTTGTCTCCTCGGGATAGATGGAATAGTTGATCTGGTAGAACCGCATCTGCTCGGCCTTAATCAGCACTTTGCACGACTCGGCAAACGGCAGCGGCACGTAACTGAAGAAACCCCCTGCCCCCGAGCCGACCAGCGGCCGCACAAACGGATCGCTAGCTCCGCTAAACAACTCGTGGAAGGGCAGACTCAGTCGCGGTTTCGTCTCTCCGTCGAAGTAAAACTCGACAATGTCCTCGGTCGGCGTCGGCGTCCAAATGCGATGCAGAACTCCCGGCCCCTCGACGTCGAGCAGCACCAATCCGTCTTCTTCCTTTCTAACATACGAATACTGTCCCGAAAAACCGTCGTTGTTCCCGCCCGTGCGGTCGTAACTCGATTGCGATGCCACTCGGATCGACCGCTTGAACGTCGGCAATCGATCTAGCCGAACCAACGACTCGATTCCGAGACTCGGTTCCGCACTGCAGGCAGGCTGCACGAGCCAAAGGGCCGCCAACAAACAGACGAAGTATCGAACCACCATGCAATCGCCCCCCAATTATCGCGTGAACCGAACCCGCAGCGTGTCTCCCGCATGCAACACGAGCGGCTCTGAAAAGCTAAGCCGGGCATTCTGACCTTCCACACTAAGCTCGGCCGTCACTGGACTTGCATTGTGGTTCACTACTGCTTTGTCCAGTTTGCCGTTTGGCTCAAGTTGAAATTGAAGCTCGTTCAGCCGCAGCTGCCCCCAAGCCAGGGTCACCTGCTCGGTCTGTCCCTGCGCATCGCGGTCCTGCTGAAAGCTCCCCCAACCCTCGGCCGCAGTGAAAGCAACCTTGAACTGTTCGGGGCTGATCTTAGGAGCAAACCCCAAACTGCCTTGGGGACCGTGGTACTTGTAACCCGATAACGCCAGCAGAACACTCCACGAAGCCATCGCTCGTGCATAGTGGTCGCCGCATTCGATTTCGTTGTAGGGATTGAACCATTCGGGCTGGTACCGATCGTGAATCGCGCGGCAGATTGCCAGGCCCTCGGTAACCATATCTTCGGCAATCATGTGACCTGCTACCTGGTATTCGATGCCGCTCCAGACTTCATTCTTGTAGGAAGTCCCGTCTGGCAAGTACTCGCTCTTCGGCCAGGTGCAGGTAAACAACCCGGCGCGCCCTGGGGTAATGAACCAACGAAACGGCTTGTGGGCTTCGTTGTAGGGGCCGATGTCGGGCGCCCAATTATACTTCCACACCGAGTTCAACGCCGAGGCAACCATTTCTCGCGGATAAATGTAACCCAGATTAAGCTGATGGGCCCATCCCTGGCCAAATACTTGATCCGATAGACATCCCTGGCCGTATTGGTTGCGAGGATGCTTCTCGAGGTCGACGTCCTGAACAAAATACTCGCCGTTCCAAAGGCTCACTTGGGTGAGTCGCAATCCCGATTCGTAAATGGCCCGACAATGGCTGGCAAACGGCAGGTCGCCAATCTCCTTGGCCATCTCCTCGCCAGCTCGCAAGGCGGCCAGATAAAGCGAGCCGACAAAGGTGTTCGGCCCTTCGTAGTTGATATCGTAAGTATTATGCTGCGAATTCTCGATCAAACCGTCGGAGTTGGCATCTTGTTCGATCGAGTAGAGCAGCGCCTGCTTGATGCGCGGCCAAAATCGCTGCAAAAACGAATTGTCAGCCGATGCCTGATGTTCGCGATACGCCTTGAGGACGGTACCACACTGTCCGTCGGCCGCGTAGTCGTCGTTGCCGCGAAAACCGACCAGGCCCGATTCGGTGTGGTAACCTCCGCCAGTTGCGCGGGGATTGAAGTCCTGCATCTCACGCACACTACGGCTAAGCTCGGGGAACAGCCGGGCATGAGCCTGGGCATAATTCCATACGTGAGTGCAAGTACCCGGACAGCACCAAACGCCCTCGAAGGCGTAAAACCGGCCATCCGCCCACCACTGGCACGTACCGGTCGCCAAAGTTGAGACAGTCGACATCAGCCGATCCAACAACCAGAAAGGCAGGGTCGAGTCGTAGTAAACATCTCGCCAAAGTCTCGTTTCGCCGGCAAGCCAGTCTTGATTGTCAAATACATAATCGACGACCGCAGCCGCATCTTCAAATTGCGTGGCATAGTAGTTCCCCTGTTGGGCGTTGGGAAAGTGCCAGGCGAGAACAAAGACAACTTGCTTTTCCTCGTCCGGCGCCAACTCGAACTCTCGGGAACTTAGCACTCCTACAAGCTTGTCCTGGACCGACTTCGAAACGTTGCCCTGCGTGACGATCGAGCTCTTGTCAATTTCTTTCGGCAGCGGGATGTCCTGCGGCCATTCAACCGCTGGATCGGAGCAGGCGAGCGCCATGCTGCCAAAGTCGCGAGAACGTTCAAAGCGGTCGTCTTTGCCCGATCGACGGCTATCGGAGAACTCGATTTGATCTACGAGCACATGCCCCCAGCCCGAGCTTGACTGATCGACGATTTCGATCTGTGCTTTGCTACCAGCCAACTCGGCCACTTCCCAAGTCTGCCACATGAGATGCTCGGCGAATTGCCCTGTCGCGGTATGAAGCGTCTTGCCGTCGACTACCAGATTGACACACGTTTGCGCTTTGTGGCCGCCACCCCCAACCAGCAGATTGATATAGGACCGCTCGATCGTAAACTGCTTGCTCATCATCTTTCCGCGAGGTTGGTCGCCATCGACAAAGCTGTTGACCAATCCCTTGCCTTCGAAGCCTGTGACTCCCCCTTGATTGGGTGCGGTGCCAGCAAGGGGCTTGTCGCCAAACGCTCTTCCTTCGACCTGCCAGTTCTTGAAGTCGGGGCCCTCAAAGTTCTCAAAAACAATGGGGGCTCGCTGCGACTGAGTCTCTTGGGGATCTCCTGCCACAGCACGGTGCAGTACGGCGCGGCGACCTTTTTCGTCGCTCAAAGCAGTCACCTTTTGACCCGGCAACGAAGGGTCGACCGAATTGCAAACGGCGTTCTCAAGCCAACCGGCGATGCCAGCTCGCACCGGTTGGCTCGAGTTGTTTCGCAACGTCAGGCGGAACAGCGTGGCTGGTAGCGCAGAATCTTTTGCATTCATCGGAATAAAAGGTGAAAAGGCTTCCATCTCGACCGATACCGGCACCGTGTCGTCGGCGTAGCGAACCGTGCCAATCGGATACTCCCCTTCGAATGAGACGTCTGAAAACTCTTCGGCAGTGAGCTGATGCAAGCTGGGAGATTGATTCCCCTGACGTACAGTAAGCGCGAAACCCTGCTGCACGGGGCTTTCCGACTTCAATTCGCGGTAGATCGTATGCGCCGCCTCTCCCCAGCCGTCTTTCGCGCCGTTGAATATCTTCCAAGCGACTAGGGCGCCGTCCCCGCGCAGATAGAGTTGTCCCGCTCCGATACCCCCGCAAGGCATACCGATATGCTGCAGGCTTTCGCCCCGGTAAACCTCTTTGACGCCCCGATCGAAAAGATTTCGTACCCACTCCTGGTCGAGCTTTTTGTCGGCAGGGATCAACATGCCGTGCTTGAGATCTTCGGCAGTAAACTTTCCTGCCATAACCGTCGGGGCAGAGCCGGCCATCGAACCCACCAGTCCCAGACCTGCCACCTTGAGAAACTCCCGGCGCTTGACGAGAAAAGGGTTCTCTGGCAGGGAACAACATGCGTCACCTCCCTGCCCATTGGTGATGATGTTCAACCCCGAACCATGTTCATTCATAGAAGCTTGCTGTCGATTCATCATGTTGTTTTCACTTACGGGCTTTCGAATCAATGACGGCGATTTACGGAGGCGCTCGAATCAGTCCGCTTTCCCGAGAATTGATCGTGATTCGAGGATGTAGGTCTTCTCCGGCGTGAATTCTTTGTCTGCCAGTAGTTGCACCGTTAGCTCAACGGCTTTGTCGACACAGAGGGGATATTCAAAAGTGGCGGCCAGGATGCCGTCTTCGACATACTTGACTCCCTCGTGCGGCAATCCGTCGACGCCCACAAAGGCGATCTCTTCGTGCCGTCCCTGCTCTTTGGCTGCCAAGTAAGCGCCATAAGCCATCGGATCGTTATGTGCATAGACGACGTCGATTTCGGCATTGGCCGATAAAGCCTCTTCCATGCGCGCCATCGCTTCTGCCTGAAACCAATTTCCAGTCGCCTGATGTGCAACCTTGATTTCCGGATGCTGCTGAAGAACTTCAAACGCTCCGTCATGCCGGTCCTTAGCGGCCTGCACTCCTTGCATGCCACTGATTTCCACAAATACCCCCTGCGCCGCACCGTTCTTCTTGGTGAGGTAATCGACAATGAACTGTCCCGCCAGGCGACCGATTTCTACGTTGTCGCAGGAGACAAAAGTCGTATAGTTGGGCTCGGCAATGTCTCGTTCGAGACAAATCGTGGGAATCCCTGCCGCCATCGCTTCGCCCATCACTCCCGACAACGCGCTCCGCTCCAGCGGCGCTACGATCAGAACGTCCGGCTTTTGCAAAATGGCGTTCTCGATCTGAGAGATCTGCTTCGAAGCGTCTGCCTGGCCATCGCTAATCACAAACTTGATGTCCGGGTGTTTGCTGAACAGCTCCTGAAATCGTTCGTTCTGCGATGCCCGATAAGGCTCAGCATTGTTGCATTGACTGAAGACCACCAGCCGCTTCGTCGCCGCTTGCTCCTGGCTGCCACAGCCGACGAGCGATACGGCGGCCAACAGAGCGACGGCCAGCGTCGACAGATACCGTTCAATGTTTTGCATGGCAATTGTCTCGTACCTTGTTGAAATAGTTGATTAACTAGAAGTTCGTTGATGTTGCATCACAACGGCCACCACGATGATGACGGCCTTGAGCATCAATTGTTCGTTGGCCCCGACATTGCGCAATCCGAGGATATTGACGAGGATGGCAATTATCAGCGCGCCAATGACCGTGCCGACAATACTCCCCCGACCGCCCGCCAGCGAAGTGCCGCCAATGACGACAACTGCAATCACATCGAGTTCCGCGGCGATCCCGTCGTTGGGATTGCCAGTCGTGGTTCGTGCACAGGTCAGCACGCCCGCCAGGCCCGCCAGCAACCCGGTAAGCGTGTAGACAGCAATCTGTACCCGCTTGATGGGCAGCCCCGCGTACACCGAGGCTTTCGCATTGTCTCCTAGCGCCCGGACATACCGCCCAAAGACGGTGCCCGAGAGCAGCAGCGCAAACACCGCCGCTAAGAGGACGAACAGGCCGATCATGACCGTCTTCTGAGAAAAGAATTCAAAAAACCGTACTGCTACTTCCCCAGCAGTGCGCAGCTGGATGTTCTGATTGTTGCTCAGCCAACGGGTCAACCCCCTCACGCCGATCATCGAGGCCAGCGTGATAACAAACGGCTGCACTTTGAGCCAGGCAATTAGCGAGCCGTTGAGCAGCCCCACCGCTCCTCCGGCCAGAATCGCCAGCAGAATCGCGGCAAAGATGCCCAGATTCCATTCCGAAAGCCCGAGCGCCGCTACGACCGAACAGAATGCCAACGTCGAGCCCACACTTAGATCGATCCCGCCGGTCAAGATCACCAGCGTCATTCCCAACGCAATGATCGCTACCGGCGCCGATACCCGTAGCATGTTGGTGAGATTGTCGGCTTTAAGAAACAGGACTTCGTCAGTGCGCAAATCAGTCGGGCTCAGCAATATTGCCGCTACGAAGATGACAAGCAAACCCGCCGAACTTTGGATTAACGTTCGATTTCGGAGAACAAACGATTTCACTCTAATCCCTTCTTTTTCCTGCTTTGACAACCAAGTTATCAACTAGCAACCGCTTGGCTTGCCTGCGAGGTCGCGTAACGCAGGATCTCCTCAGCACTGGTCGCATCACTTTGCAGCAGTGCCACCTGTTTACCCTGGTTCAACACTAAAATACGATCGCAGCAACGCAGCAACTCCGGCAGCTCGGAACTTACAAACAGCACGCCCTTCCCCCGCGCTGCCTGCTGCTCGATCAAGTCATAGATATCGTGCTTGGCCCCGATATCCACGCCGCGCGTGGGGTCGTCGAAGAAGTAAACTTTTGGCTCGACAAGCAACCAGCGTCCCAGCAGTACCTTTTGCTGATTGCCGCCCGATAGGCTGCTTACCTCGGCATGCGCGCCGCTCGCGCGCAGCCGTGTTTGCGTGCCAACCCGCTCCACGACCGTCGATTCTTCGCGCTGTCGTATCAATCCCAGCGCATTCAAATCCGACAGCGAGGCAAGTGTCGTATTATCGCGGACGCTCATCTGCATCATCAAGCCTTCGGTTTTCCGATCGCGCGGAACCAATCCAACTCCCAGTTCAATCGCGTGGCGCGGACTGCGAGGCAAATAAGGCCGACTCTCGAGCGACATCTGGCCGCCAACGATTCTGGTCAAACCAAATAACGCCTTGCCGAGCTCGCCGCGCCCAGCTCCGATCAGGCCGGCAAGCCCCATCACCTCGCCCCGATGCAGCGTGAAACTGATGTCATGCAATCGCCGCGTCCGTAGTCCAGTACACTCAAACAGTACTTCCCCGGCAGCGTGGCTCTCGGCTCGCGTTTGCTCCGAAACTTTTCGCCCCACCATCATGCCAATCAACTCATCTTGAGGAAGCTCACTCGCCGGGCGACTGCCTACATATTCCCCATCGCGTAGCACGGTAACCCGATCGCTAATCCGAAACAATTCTTCCATCTTGTGAGAGATAAAAATGCAAGCGATCCCCTCGCTGCGGAGCAAATCGATTACCTGAAACAGATTCTCTACAAATTCATCCGAGAGCGACGAGGTTGATTCATCGAATACGATCACTCGGGCATTCATCGACAACGCGCGGGCAATCGCCACCAGCTGCTGATGTCCCAAATGCAGATCGCCCAGCATCGTACCGGGATCGACGTCCAAACCTACTCGCTTGAGCATCGGCAGGCAGAATTCCGCCATACGCTTGCGGTTCACAAGGAGTCGATCGGAGTACGCCAGATTTCTGATGGCGATGTTCTCTGCCACCGACAAATTGGGAAACAGATCCAGTTCCTGAAAGATTATCGTGATTCCTAATTGCTGCGCATCAATTGGATTGCAGATCGTCACAGTCCGTCCGTCCAATTCGAATGATCCTGAGTCCGCAGGAATTGCCCCGCCAAGGATCTTGCCAAACGTCGACTTGCCGGCCCCGTTCTCCCCCACGATGGCATGTACTTCGCCGGCATAGACATCGATGCTCACGTCGCGCAAAGCGTGGACTCCTCCGAAACTCTTCCCGACATTGCGCGCGCGAAGAATCGGCTGGGGGCCCTTCTCAGATGTCGTTGACGTGTCTGTCATGATTCAGCGCAACTTGCTTCCATGGTCTTCTCGCATGGGCAAGACCTGTTTTCCTGGTGTTGATTACTCCTCGACCGCAGTAACGATAGCGTCAACGCCAAGGAAGTAGCCGTCGCTCTTCTCTGACTTGCCCTTGTTGCGAAACACCAGCTTATGTTCTCCTGCCTCTAGTTGTTCACAGGCCAGCGAGTATTTCTTCACCTGAATGTCCGCAGAATACAAATCCAGCGGCGAACCCAAAACCTTGTCGTCCAGCCAGACCTCGACGATTCCGTAGTCCCAGGAATGGGTGAGAGCCAACCGCAGGCTATAGCGTCCACTGTTTTCGATCGCAATCGGCAACTCGATCGACTCTCCCTGCTGAAAGGGTCTCCAGAAAAGTTGTGCACCGCTGCTCCACTGGCTACCGCTCTGCAGCTCGATTTCCCCAGCAGTAGCAACTGCACGCTCGATCAACGCTTCGGCTTCCGAATGCTCCAGATACTCGGGATACAGACGCTCTTCGCCATGGAGCCACCGTGGAAATGGCTTGTGCGGTTCGAGTTGATACCAGTACGACACCGAAGCGTAGTCGTCGACCCTCGGTTCGTAGCCGCTCCGCACCGTACCACTTTCGTCGAATGCCGCTCCTTTGTGCTCGATCTCTACCCTTAACGACTCCTTGAAATGGATGGGATCGGCAATGTGCCAGCGATAAGCAGTGATTCGCCCGTTGGCCTGATAGTGATCAAAAATCGGCACGCCATAATAGGGCCCGTTGAATTCTCGAAATCCCCAAGCATCGCAAAAGTAATCTTCCGTACCCGTGCCACGCAGCCTGGGAAGCTCTTCACCGTCGATATAGAAGAAGTCGTCTCCCTCGCCAAACCAACCACCTTCTCGCTGCCTAACGTTCAGCACCGTCCCTACATAATGTCCCCGCCCCTGAATGTCTGCGAGAAGATAGTTCTTCTCACCCGAAGTCGGATACTCCTGGCGATAGAGGGCATGGAAGTAGGGAGTGTTCTCCGGCAAGGCAGGAAGCTTCTGCCAATCGACATAATAATAGAAGGCCTGCACAGGCACTTTCCCTTCGTTGCTAACAGTAATCTTAGCCGATTTTCGAAAAGGCATGGGCCAATAGCAGTTTCGCGCTCTCCCCTCGGAACTCACCATCACCGGCAACGACTGCACCGGCCGCTCGGTCCCGTGCCCAATGACGAAGAAATCTCCCAATGGAGCTTCCACCGATGGCTGCTCTTCGCCGTCCCAATACATGCGCACCACGACCAGCCGAGAAGCACCAGGTTCCTCGGCAGCTATCGTGTTCCAAATATGCTGAATGCGGCCAGGGCCTTCCAGGTCGGCAATCACCAACGTCTCGCCCGGCCCAATCGGTCGGGCATCACTGTTGCCGTTCTTCCAGTCCCAGATATCACTGGAAGACGAACGCATTGTCTCGCCCACTTGCAAACTATCGAGGCCGGCTAGAAAACCTGGCGAAAGACCAGTCACCCCCGAAACGGAAGATTCCTCAGCAACGCTACAACATTGGCCAGCGCCAAACAGCAACATCACCAGAAACAAACCCCTGATCGAGGATTCGATTCGCGTCATTTTTGTTCCCTTCTTCAATGAATCGCTTACATTTCAGTCGATGCAAAAAAACAATGGCATTACTTGGGCCATCTCAGGAACGAAAAGCGACAAATGCGCCTGGCTTGAGAGTCGTGTCTCACTTCCCAGCTCCCCAACTCATTGCTGACTACCTTCCTGGCTGTAACGCCTAGAATTGGCCTCGCAGGAAAGAAGTCCCTCACCACTTGCGCCAAAAGCAACTTAGGCATGAGCTGAGACCACAATGGTCACCACTGCCGAAACAGAACTTGCCCCGCACAATCAGCGAAAGTCACTACCAACGGGTCTCTCCCGAGCATTCTAATCATCACAACTGCTGCCGCAATTCTCCGAAGGGAGAACGAAGAAGTACTGTCGCCGAATAAGAAATGACAAGTCTTTGCGGCCTCTTCCACGAACACTGTCGACCGAACAACCTTGGTCCTGGCGCCCATGCCAACTGTTGCACTCATCCCCACGAGGCACAGGAAGATGCCCTTCGCAAACCACTGTTTTTACAGGTTCCCGGTGTACTTCTCCACCAACCTGTAGCCGTTACATAAGCTTCACAGGAGTGCTTACAGGTTTGGCAAGCAGGAAAACCCGCCCACGAACGCGACACAGCGGATGCAATAACTTTGTTTTTTTACATAGCCCCATGGTCATAAATACAAGAACAAAAAGTAGAAAAACTTCCGCACAGCGACTCCGCAGTAGCTAAGGAGCCCGGTTTTCATCGAAAAGGCGATCAGGCCTCTCGATAGGCAAAGTGGGCTACGCTCGGGCCTGCCGAATTTCAGGCGAGGTCGCGACGGATGCTTGTCGAGCCCAGCTAGACATCGGCCAACAATAACTACCAGCCGAAAAGTTGCTAGCAATGAATCGTCGCGGAAAAATTCAGTTTCATGAATGCAACTAATCGTTCTCCGCTATGGAGAACGAGACTTGTGATAGCATTCTCGCGATGGCTAATCGAACTAGCCCTAGCTGCCCTTTACCAGTTTCACCATGCTTACTAGAGTCCCGTAAAACGGCTGGCGATTGTGCCACAGCCGCACTTGTTTTCTCAGACAGACGGCACTCCAACTGGCGAGAAACCAATGGACCTTTTACGTTCTCGATGGCAGAGCATGCCACGACTTGTGCGGCTGGTCTCGGTCACTATCGTATTGCTGGGCAGCATCATTAGTATGATCTATGCTGCCGATCCGCTCGATGAATTTCCGGTTACCGAAGCACCTCCAGGAGTCGAACCCTCTTCGTTTATGCGTGCCAAACTAGCCAGCTCGCAAGCCGTGTTAGAAGGTCTGGTTACAGAGGATTTCGAGCTAGTTGCCAAAGGGGCACACGCTATGGCCAAGATGAGCGAGGCTGCGGAATGGCCCAGGGCGCCCGACAAGGTTTACGATCATTTCAGTGCTGAATTTCGGCGACTCGCGCGCAAGCTTGTGCGGCTTGCCGCGGAAGAGAATCTAGAAGGCGCCACCTTTACTCATATGCACATGACTACCACTTGTATCAGTTGCCACGAGTACGTTCGCGGCGCGTTTCGCGTTGCCGAAGGCCCTCAGGGAAGTCCCGGAGTGCAACTGATCCCCTCTGAGTGGCCTCGCTGAGGTTACCTTCTACCATTTATACCGATGAGAGCGTCTGCGGTTGCTTGTTTCAAGAAGATGCTCTTTAGCGGCGTCGGTTCTTGACGATGGTGAGCTACAATTGGATACTCGAATTGTGCCTAGCCCTCCCTCCTAACTTTTGCACGACGGTCCAACAGCGGACCGTTTGACTGCTATGGTTGAGCGTACCTCGATGTTTGTGCAATGTCTGAGCGTATTTCAAAAACTGACGTTAATTTTTGGTTAGATACGTTTCTGCTCTGCGTATTTCTCTTGCTCTGTTGGATCAGCGTCGTTCTACGGTACGTTTTTCCACCGATCTACAAATCGTCGCAGTGGACCCTCTGGGGGCTCGATTACGCCCGCTGGTCTGACGTGCATTTTGTCACTCTCTGTGTGATGGTCGCAGGCATATTACTGCACGTGATGCTCCATTGGCCCTGGGTCTGCGGCGTCGTCACCACCTGGCGGCGAAAGCGTCATCCCAAGAGCGCCATCCCCAAGCAAGACAGCGGCAGCCGAACTCTCTGGGGCGTGGGGCTGCTGATTGTCATTCTTAACGTACTGGGCCTGGGAATCGCCGCCGCCTCGCTCACCATCCAGAGCCCGCCTGTTCCGTAGCGAGTCACTTATTCATGAGTTCAATTGGCAATAATGAACTGCCGAGGTCTTCGCGATTTCGCGGCTGAAAGAAGCCTGGATCAGCGTTCCCTACACAGCTGCAAAATCCCGGATATCGGCTTCCATCTTGTCGAGCCGCTTCGAGAGTTTTTGTTTGGCTAGGTCGAGATCGGCCAACTGCTCGGGGGGCTCGTAGGTGAACATATAGAGCTTGATTTTGGGCTCCGTGCCACTGGGGCGAATGGCGACATAGTTGCCGGTTTGTTCAAGGTCGAGAATCACCAGGTCACCCCGCGGCCCCGGCAACGGTTGTTTCGTGCCGTCGGCCAGGGTCGTCGCTTGAGAAAGATAATCTCGCGCCTGCTTGACAGCCGTCCCAGCAAGTTCCTTGGGCGGGACCTCTCGGAATTGCATCATTAGCTCTTTCATTCGCGACATCCCTTCGCTTCCTGGCATCTGCACCGAGACGGTACGCTCCGAATGGACTCCATGCTGCCAGAACAACGAGTCGAGCTTTTCATGGATGGTTTTTCCTTCGGCCTTCAAACGTGCAGCCAGCTCGCAGAGCAACAGTGCAGCCACAGAAGCATCTTTGTCTCGGACGTGGTCGCCCGCCAGAAAACCGTACGACTCTTCTGAACCGAAAAGAAATCGTTCTGGCCCTTCATCGTCCATGACTCCGGCAATCCACTTGAAGCCAACCAGCAAGTCGTCGCGGGTGCGAATACCGTAGCTTTCGGCAATCCGCCGCATGAGTTGGGTGGTAACAAGCGTGGCAACAAGGTAGTTCTGCGGCGACAAGTCGCCTCGCTGCTGATGCGATTCAACGACGTAGTCGGCAAGCAACGCGCCGATTTGGTTGCCAGTCAAGGTTTGCCACTGGGCTCCCACAGGAGAAGTGAGCGGGGCTGCACAGCCTAGACGATCGCAATCGGGATCAGTGGCTAGAATCAAATCTGCCCCG
>JAGQOW010000122.1 GCA_020427155.1 Planctomycetales bacterium
TCGTCCATGTTTCGGACCTCCTACGGGAACCATTATTCCGGCTCCCGCCGCTGTCCGAAAGTCGTGGGCTATCGCACATTCAAAGATTCCGTTGTGGCAGACAATCATAGCGAAGTACCATCCGACGTTTATAGGTGAGTGTCAGAAAGCCATTGACTGGTCGAACAGTATAGTGCGAGCTTGGTTGCGCGATGGCATGTTCAAGAGCGAGGCGGATGAGGATGCAGAGAAGAAGATTGACACTATTATTGAAGAGCTTGGAAATCACGCGATAACACTTTCGCATTCTCGTCACTTATCTGCAGAACAGTGCAAGAGAATTGGGCTTGTAATCGAGATGATGGAGGATGACCAAGAACTGCAGGACGCTATCCTGAGCGTACACCACGCATGCATCCATACCCTTAGTGCGACTCCTGCAATTAAGATAATAGAGAACCATAATGGCGCAGCGTTCATAAACTCAGCTGGCTCAATTGTCATGTCATGACGAATCTGTGCCTGTAGCGTTTAGGTTTCTACCTTCCCCGCAGCACGCACCACACCTGCGCCCAAACCAACCCCAGCATGGCGAGCATGGCCCAGGCCATCGGCGGCTGGCCAAAGATTAGCGCCCCGCAGAGCTGCAAGCCGGCCATCCCCGCGGCGAACATGAGCACAGCGACTGCGCTCCAGAACATCGGCCTGGTCGACGGGGGGGCGAACACGTGCAAGAGCGGCATGCCGCGCGCTGCGGCAGCGGACCATGCCGCCTTGGTGAGTTCTTTGTTAACTTGAACCCTACCCCGCGAGTCAGTGCGTGAGCGGCCGCCGCGGGGCTAGTGTGGAGTCAGCAGCTGGCGGCGTGGTGAGGGTAACAGTACCCTATTGCAGAACTTCCACTACTTGGGGAGAATTTACGCACCACTTGGTGAACTGCACGGCTTCCAGGGCATTTAATCGACAAGGCGTTCTTTGCACTTCATGTAGTATTTCGGACAAGGGATCTATTGTGTCGCGGAGAAAGAAACGAAAGAAGAGACGAAGAGCTGAGCACAAGAATAATCCTCCGCATTCCAAAAACAAGCTCCGGGCAAAAGTTTCGAATACTGGAGATACTACACCTACTGCTGGGGCTAGCACCCAAGCTTTGGCATTTGCAGAATCCCAGGATGTTGGTAAAAAAGTTGGCGGTGCCCTAACCGATGATGAGCATAAGCATTTATTGTGCTTGAATTGGCTTGAGGGAAAAGTTTCCTGGCGTGTGAAGTGCGGTTGGTATTGGGGCGCTTTCAGCAGTGGTGTAATTCAAGCTGTTATACCGGATTTGACGGAAACTTCTACGAAGCAAGCGTTAGTAGTGTCGATTGATGTTTTCTCGTCACTTCTTCTTGCGATATTTCCTATTACGATACGAAAGTTAATTGGCCACTTCACAACTTTTGACTTAGGTCATGTTTCTTACTGGTGGTATGCAACACTCGCTGTCACTTCCTTGCAGATCATTAAACGCTGGAGTAAGAGAAAGACAATTTCTCTTCACCTGGAGGCAGGCCACCAAGAGAAGCAAGATAGATTGCAATACCGACTTGCAAGCTGCTTTGGTATGCTTGCGAAATATGTGAGCATACCGGCTGCAGACGATAGAAAAGTCGAAGAAAACGAACTTGTAAAGACAATAAACGATTGCATAAAGGACCAATGCTTACTGTTGCCTTTGCAGGCGAGAAATTGGCAAGTTAATATTGTTGTTCCGATTACTGAAGATGGATCTTCGATGCGAGCAATAGCACGGACTGAAGTTGATGGAATGTTCGAGCAGTTTCCTGAAGAGTTTACGTCTAAGTTCACTCTTGCTCGTTACTCCGCTCTAATGTC
Organism: Planctomycetales bacterium; assembly: GCA_020427155.1. Classification (GTDB taxonomy): domain Bacteria; phylum Planctomycetota; class Planctomycetia; order Pirellulales; family Lacipirellulaceae; genus Bythopirellula. Next base: position 1,858 of record JAGQOW010000122.1, read on the forward strand.
AACGTATTCAGATACTATTCCAAGCGGCCGGCTGTTGCTCGGCGACGTGTGCCAGAAAGGCCAGCCCTTTGACTTTCCCCAGCCGAAAGCAGGGCGAAAGCCAGTATTCCGAAGTAAATTTGTCTCTCCCATATTGCACATAGACAGTACAAACGGTGCGGAAGCTGCCGCAGATTCCATGGAAGGCGAGTCCTGCGTGGGTTTTGTTTGCATTTCTAGCAGTAGGCCATATCATTTCAATAAGAAATATGCGAGAGATTTAGAGGTTTCCATTGAACCTTTTGTTCAATTTCTGCGCCTAATGTTGAGTAGACGAAAATGCCGAATGAAGATAGGTACCTCTAATGAATGAGATTCGTAAAGGTAGTGGGCAGTTGGCCGTAATGTCGAGTGGCATTGCTCATGGTCAGTATGCCTCCATGTCCGGAGTTGGAGTCATGGAAGACGAAGCCCCGCGAGTAAACCTATTGCCTCGTGGCCGCCAGGAGCTGATTGCTGCTGTAACTGCTGGCAGAATCACCCCGGAAGTTGCCGCACGCATCGAGTCAACAACACGCCGAAATAGAACCTTTATTCAAAAGTTTAGAGAAGGTGTCTTTCGTTTCTTTGACCCTCGCTGGCGAGACTCTGTTTAGTACAGGCAACTCCACATAGCGTACGGGAGAAGATTGCGACTTATGCTTGACTGAGACGCTTGTCTCGCGTCCCAACTGTGCATCCTATCCTCATATCTCCCACCACACCTGCGCCCAAACCAACCCCCGCATGGTGAGCATGGCCCAGGCCATCGGCGGCTGACCAAAGATTAGCGCCCCGCAGAGTTGCAAGCCGGCCATCCCCGCAGCAAACATGAGCACGGCGGCTGCGGCCCAGAACATCGGCCTGGTCGACGGGGGTGCGAACACGTGCAGGAGCGGCATCCCACGCGCAGCGGCCAACGTGAAGGCGAGGGCCACTGTGGCGAGCCAGGCGTAGGCGAGGGCAGTTTGCATTTTAGCCTTTTGCTAGCCAGCAATTCGGCGGACGGTACCGGAAGATTGACTTGCTGCAAGATTTGGTCTCGCCGAATGAGTAGTTAGTGAAGCTCATCGCAATTAGCTGCCGTCTTCGACGGCGTCCCAAAAATCAAACTCGTGTACGATTAGTATTCTTTGCCCGTTGCGGCGACGCTGAACCGCGTCCTCAACCTTTCGGCCGTAGCAGGCATAGGCCCAGCATGGGTTTCCTTTGGCCCCGATTACTAAGTAGTGTGTATCGTTACGAAGGTTTTTGTGAAAACCACCGCCAAGGGCGGTAACGACTTCCGAGATTCCATCGCGAGTCGAACGGTCAGAGCTTCCCGTAAAGCAAAAGTATCGTTCGTCGAATGATATTTCTGGGCACATAGCACAGACCCCGCTCACTGTTGATTCTCGGTCCAGTGAGCCAACTGCTTTTCTTTGGGGTGAATTGGTAAACTCACTGAAAAACTGCATTAAGGCTTCGTGCTCTTGCGGGTCGATCTTGCCGTCTTCCATTACCATTGAAATGATGCTATCCAACTCGTCATAAGGCCAGCAACTGCGAAGTTCTGGGTGGTCGTCGATCCAGGCAGCAAGGGAGGAAAGTTCGTCTTCCGTAATCAGGGAGTCAGCAATTATGCCACTTAGGAAGCCATGTAGACGTTGCATGTCCGCAGTAACTGAATCGTAGAACTGGTTATCTGTCTTGAACTTTTCGCACAGCCAAAGCAGGTCCGCACGTTCTTCCTCGTCTATTCGGCCGTCGGCAACAATGGCTTGGACCCGAGGTATAACCTCGTTGAATGGGTGCCGATTTGAGAACTCAAGGTGACGGCCCAACCAAGCGGAGATACTGGCGACTTCGCTGTCAGTAACTTTGCCGTCTGCAACAATTCCTTGGACCAACCCGTCCAAAGTATGCATGGCCGTATCGAGTCGCTGGCGTCCCGTGAAAACGAGATAGGGTTCGTGTTCTGATTCTTCGCACATGCCAAATACCCAAGAATACGGAGAGCGAAAGAAGAGTGCCGAATACCTAGTTTGGCGAATCCGCTCGGCTAAGGCAAGAATGCCATGCTTCAATATCCCAAGTCAAACAATCAGCTTGACACTCGCAGCCCAACTGGGCAAGAATGCGAGAGTCAAACCAAACTGGAGTTCTGAAAGTGTCGAATTCTGTTCTGAAAACAGAGTGCCGTAGCGCACGGGTTCGGGGTAGCCGTAAGGCCCCCAGGGCGGTTCAGAACCCGCCTGACAGAGCCAATGCGCTACGGCACTTTCTTTGCGCTCGCCACGCTGGCGGCGCGGAAAGGAATCGTCACCATGCTGACGGAATCCGTAGTCATGGCCGTGACCACGCTGCTGGTCGAAGGACAACTTTTGCAGCGGCAAATCGCCCGACGCACCGGGGTTAGCCGCACGACCATCAGCAACATTGCCAACGGCCGGCGCGGGCTGTGGGGCCGCGAGACGCCCTGCGGCGATGCTGAGACCCACCACCTGGCTATCGAAGCCAAAGCGGAGCGGTGCCCGGGCTGCGGCGGGCTGGTCTACATGCCTTGCGTGTTGTGCGCGGTGCGGAGCTCGCCAGGCCGAACGGAAGTATGCAACGTGGAGATCCCCAGCCGAGCGGAAATGCGGCTGGTCCGTGAATTGATTGACGAAAGTAGCCGCACAGGAGAAACCTGCTAAGCGGCATTTTGGGGAGCCGGCCGTCTCGAGCGCTCGAGGCGGTCGGCGGTTTTGCATGTAATCGAAGAGCAGGCCCTTCAATGGCCACGAATGCGAGGGTGCGATGAAAACGAGAAAGCTAATCGGTAGGATCGCGACCAAGAGTGGGCTCTTGGTGATCGCGGATGCCGAATGGATTGATGACGTCAGTTTTGCGATGGGCCATGACCCTGAGAAGTTAGCCGTGGGCCCTGACGGAGCCAAAACACTGTCCTTCGCCAACGGCATTGAGTATGCAGCGATAGTTGAATCGCTCGACAAGGAAGCCGAATCAGTGCCGGTCTACCTTGAGCTGGCGAATGGTACTCCGCGGCGGCTGGTTGTTGATCTCTGGGGATTAGCTTTTCCCCGACGCGATGCGGCAAGTGGCGACGCTTCCGAGTAAGTTTGACGAAAAACCGAAGCCCCAGCTTGCGCCCTAACGAGCGCAAATGAGTTGAGGCGACCCAGAGTACCCTTGGAGAAAAACCGTGCTGATCCATGAATTCCCTTTCGAAGAGCAGCAATTTCAGACTATTCAGACTCAGCTTGCTGATGTAATCGACTATTCGAAGCGTTTGCTGCTGAGCATAAGGGCTCTGCTAAACCCTCCGGTAGCCTTTCAAGCTCACTTCGCTGATCCAGTCGTGGGCGCGGCGTTGTCATTGCTCTTGCGAGCTTGCAGAAGATACCGCCAAGTCATCGCATTGAGCGAATTGGGCCAAGCTGACGGTGCCGATGTTATCGGACGTTCCATGTTCGAGAGCTTCCTGACCATTGCCTTTGTTTGCAGAGAGCAAGTTCAATTGTCTCGAAGAAACAGCAGCAAACCCGCCAATCAATTTGGAAAAGAATTGACAAGAGAGTTTCGCGCTAAGCTCTATTACACCCACTCAAACCTCAAGAAAGAACGCTTTTTCGAGAATCTGCGCACTGTCGCAAACGCAAAGCATGTAGCGGAAGAAAAGCTGAATGAACGTCCTGGTTTTGTTGACAGCGCAATAGAAGATATTGGCCCTGAATGGTCCCGGGCCATCAAAAAAGAAAACACTTGCGCAGGATTGAGCATTCAAGATCTGTCTCACAGTCTCGGGGTTTACGACCTATATCGAACGATCTACGCTCAGCAATCATTTAGAGTCCACAGTGCTGATGCTGGTGACTATCTTAAAATCGCAGACGGTAACTCGCAGCCCTCAGCACACTACCAATCCGATGTCGCTGAGATTAAAGCTGCCCTCTGGTGTGCGACTACGATGGTGCATCTTGCCGCTCAAGAGTTCTGGGTACTGCTAGACATGAAAAGCAAAAGCTATTCAAAAGAAATATCGCTAACAAACTCACCTGCAGTGGTCAGGGAGGTTTTCAGGATGGGAGTATAATATCATGGCAAGTCTCTCAAACGACCCCGACGGCAAACGTCGGATTCTCTACCGCGACGTCGATGGCAAACGCCAGACGATCCGGCTCGGCAAGGTGCCCAAGCAGCACGCGGCTGCCATCAAGCACAAGGTCGAAGATCTCATCTCGGCCAGAATTGCCGGCCACTCGCCGAGTGATGAAACCGCGCGCTGGCTGAGAAACCTGGACGCGGGCTTGAGCAAACGCCTGGCAGTGCTCGGACTCACGAACCAGCGCCAAGCGTCGACGCTCGCCAAGTTTGTTGACGAATACATCGCAAAACGGGCCGACGTCAAGCAGACGACTGCCACGGTCTACGGCCACACCCGACGCAACCTGGTCGAACACTTTGGCGCCGACAAGCCGCTCCGTGAAATCACTCCCGGCGATGCTGATGAGTGGCGCTTGCAACTGGCCAGCAAAGAAAACCTGGCCGAGAATACGGTGCGACGTCGATCGGGAATCGCCAAGCAGTTCTTTACCGCGGCCCAGCGGAAAGGGCTGATCGAGAACAACCCGTTTGCCGATCTCAAGGCGGCGGTCCAGGCCAACGCCAAACGGTTTCACTTTGTGAGCCGCGAGGACGCACAGAAAGTGCTCGATGCTTGCCCCGATGCCGAGTGGCGGCTGCTGTTCGCCTTGAGCCGCTACGGCGGCCTGCGCTGCCCCAGTGAACATCTCAAGCTGGAGCTGACGGATATCAACTGGGCCGAGAACCGGCTGCGCGTGCCGTCGCCCAAGACCGAACACCACCAGGGTGGCGAGAGCCGTTTCATTCCGATCTTCCCCGAACTGCGGCCTTACCTGGAGGAAGTATTCGAGCTGGCCAAGCCCGGGCAGGTGTACCTCATCACCCGCTATCGAGACGTCAATGCGAATCTTCGCTCGCAACTGCTGAGAATCATCAAGCGCGCCGGCGTGAAGCCGTGGCCCAAACTGTTTCAGAATCTGCGCAGCACGCGAGAGACGGAACTGGCGGAAGAGTTTCCTTTGCACGTGGTCTGTGCGTGGATCGGCAACACCCAAGCCGTGGCTGCCAAGCACTATCTGCAAGTGACCGACGAACACTTCCAAAGCGCGGCGCAAAATCCGACGCAGCACGACACGGCACAGCAGAAATCTGCGTCGCATGATGCGCCGCCGAAATCAGAAAAGCCCGGGAAACACTGTAATAGTAGCGTTTCTGAGCCACCCCAAGTGGGCGACACTGGACTCGAACCAGTGACCTCCGCGGTGTGAGCACGGCGCTCTAACCAACTGAGCTAGCCGCCCGACTGAGGGATATCCGAAAGACCTATAATCTAATGGAAGGCTGTGCGATTGACTAGTCGCAGTCGACGTCCGTTCGTTTTACCGGTTCGGGCGAGCCGGAATCGTCAACAAGGTTTTCTGCTGCAAGGCTGTCTGCTACAGAGGTGGATTGTGCCTCATCTTCAACCTCGTCAGGCGGCGGTTCATCGTAGCCGCTGGTTTCGTTTATCGACTGGTCGTCATACACGTTTTTCTCGGGATAATATTCCAGCTGGTCCCGAGTGCTATATAGGGCATCGTTGAATTCAGACTGAATGCCGGAGAGGCTGCGGCGGAATTCAGCCAACGCCTTACCCCAGGTACGAGCCATTTCGGGCAAACGACCGCCGTAGAGCAAGAGAGCGACCACGGCCAGAACCATCATTTCGGCTGGGCCAGGACTCCAGAAAGCGAAGATCTCTAATTCTGCCAACACCGAAGTAGTAGCCGCTGCGAGGCGCTCCGAGGGAGAAAGATGGCAATAGGAAGCAAACACCTAACCTAAATGAAACAAGGACTCAGAGCGGAGTGAGTTCTAGCTGTCGAGTTGAAACTACTGAGACTTGCCGTGGTCTTCGATCTCGCCGTTGACATCGGTTTCTCCGCTCTTCACGCCCTTTTTGAACTCGGTAATTCCCTGCCCCAGCGAGCGCATCACGGAAGGGAGGCGGTTACCAAAGAGCAATAGGACGATAAGCCCTACGACCATCAGTTCGACCCAACCTGGAGCACCGAAAAACGCCAACAACATGGCTCCGGTTTGTGGATTCATTGCAACCTCGAATGTTCGACTCGGAAGCCCCTAGGGAGCTCATATGATGCCTTTGTAAGAAAGGCTACGGCGCTTTCTATGTAGATCAATTCTACTGGGTTGGAGGGGCAAGTCAAACCATAGGAGTCACGCGAGCCGCAAGTCAAAGGAGCCAGAGATGCCTTGGGCCGCTGCGTTGGTCCGGGGGGGAGGAGGAAGAGCTCGCTAGCGGTGGACGGCGTGCCAGCCTTTGCGGCCTGCAATGGCGTTGGAGCCTTCGGAGGGGCTGTATCGATAGTAGACTTCCAGGCACATTGCTGAGAGGGCAGTCGTGTAGACGCGGCCTCCATATCCGCCCCAGACCGTAGCCTCGCTCCAGCTGCCATCGTCTTGTTGGGTGGCAAGCAGGGTAGTTGTCAAGGCATGATTCCAATCTTGCCAGACAGCTTTGGCTTCGTCCGACTGAAACTGAGCCTGGTGGAGCGCCAAATTGGCGTAATACCAGTAGTACAAGTTCCGCCGTGCAGACGATGGCAGCTCTTCGGCAATCGACTCGAGTGCTTCGATCAGCGAGGCTTGCTCGATCCTGTAAGAATCAGCTGTTGGCAGAAGCTGTCGGCAAAAGAGGGCTTCGGCAGTCATTGTGCGGCTAGGAGGGCCCTCGGGGCGATACGCAGCGAGCCCGCCAGCTGGCCCACGCCGGACGCGCCTGAGAAACCGTTCGATACGCGTCCACGTTACGTCAGGTATTTCGATGTCAGCCAGTTGTGCGCTGCGGAGTGCCATGACTTGCCATCCCAGTTGGCTGGTGTCACCAGTATCCCCACGGCGGTAGCGCCAACCGCCATCGGTTGGATGTTGCATGGAAAGCCCGAAATGGACTGCAGCGCGCGCCATAGGTTCTAAACGCGAGTCCTTAGTCAGTGCGTAGGCTTCACAGATGGCGAAGGTCGCCATCGAGTGGCAGTACATGCGAGCGAAGAGCTGTGCCTCGCCGTACAGCGAGCCGTCGGCATGTTGGCATTGGCGGAGATACTCGAGACCGTTTGCCACTTCCTCGGCATAGGGCCCGTTGAGGTGCGTGTGGCCTGAGCCTAGAAACGCAAGCAGTGCCAGGCCGGTAATGCCGGTGTCTGCATTGGCGCCAGCGCCGTGACGGTCTTGTTTTAGAACTTGCCGTTCTACGCCAGCTCCAAAAAGCGAGGCGTCCCAGCCGCCGTTCTTTGACTGTGCAGAGGCAAGCCATCCTAGAGCGGCTTGGACAGCACGTTCGGTTTGCTGGCTACCGCCTCGTTGCTCTGCAAGTTGGTCGCGATCCTTGGCAAAGCGGTCGAGGTACATAGAGGGGGCAGCTGGCTCAGCTTCGACGGGCGGGACGGTTTCGGCCGGTGGCGATTGGGCGACTTCTGGTTCGGTAGTTGGCTCTGGTTCGGCCTCGGCAAGCGTTTCGGCGACTGCAGGTGACGATGGAGCTTGGGATTCTGTCTGGGATGGGAGTTCTTCTGAAGGAGCAGGGCTGGCTAGCAGCGAGGGGGCCTCCAATGGCGGAGCAGGCTCGTTCGACGCGGGTTCAGCTTGGGTTTCGACAAGGTGCTCAACTGCCGCTTCGTCAGGGCTTGATTCTAGAGGTTCTGGTTCGGGGGGGAGCAACTTCTCGGGTTCGGGAGCGACGAGTGAAGTTTCGGTTGGCTGCTGCCAATCGGGCAGGATCTCGTCGATCGATTCCGCTTGCTCGACGACCGTCGTGACAGAAATCCGGATTGGCTGGTCGGAGCCTGTTTCAGGTGCCCCGCTCATGATGCGGACTGTTGTCGCAACGAAGGCCAACAGGACATGGACCCATAAGGAGAGGATTGCACACTTTCGCCAAGGACGCGCGCCTGACCAGCGCGTGCGCAGCAAGATGACCAACAACAGGGTAATCGCGCCGAGAATCGACCAAAGCACAAGCCACGTTGTGGACGTGAGTCCCCAGTAGGCCAATTGATAAGCAGAGGGCTTGAACATGGATTCCACTCAGGCGATTCGGCTCCAAGGCTAACGCGTTTGGGCTGTTGACGCTTGTGCAATTCGCACGGTGATTCCCAGATCTGAGATGTTTGCCGCTTTGCAAGCGGCCAGTGTGCTGGCGACATGTTGAAATGCACACGAAGCATCACCGCGAATCACGACGCTTAGTTCGGGGTACTCGCGCTGCGCTGCCGACAGCTTTCTCGTGAGTTCCGGAAGAGACAACTCGTCGCGATCCAGAGTCACCGACCCGTCTTGTCGTACGGCAACGACGCGTTGCTTGGGGGCTGAAGTGAGCGCTTGGGCCGAAGCCACTTCAGGTAACTCGAGTTCGATGTCTCGCTCCATTTCAGCAAACCGAGTGGCGACCATGAAGAAGATGATCAGTAGGAACACGACATCGATCATCGGTGTGAGATTCAGCGAGGGCTGTTCATCTTGTTGCGTTTTAAGAGGCATGCGTTGAGTCAGTATTTGAGGGGCTACCGTCGAGAAGACTCTCGACTGTAACACGGGTTAAGCTGCTTTCTTGTTCTTTGAAGCTTGGGAGCCACGGGAGCGTCGTTCTTCGAGTGCTTCTGCCGAGATGAGATGGACGAGGTTTTGTCCGTGACGATCGATTTCCATGACCAGGGTGTCTACGCGCCCGACGAACCAGAGGTAGAGGATCAGGGCAGGGATGGCGACCGAGAGTCCGGCAGCAGTAGAGAGCAGGGCCCCACCGATGCCACCGGCAAGTAGCTCTGGGCGACCCATGGCGCTGCTGCCGGCGATTGCTTCGAAGGCTTCCATCATACCCCAAACGGTGCCTAACAGGCCCATCAGAGGGCAAACAGTGGCAACGCCGTTAATGACTCGCAAGAAGCGGCGCATGTCGTTGGCGGCTCGTTCGCCTTCATCAAGAACCGCCTGTTCGACTTCGACGGCAGGCTTTCCCCATTTTCGTAGCGCAGCGGCAAACACATTGGCTACGTGGCTGTCATTTTCGATGCATCGATCGAGTGCCTCGGCCCGGCTAAGCGCCCCTTCGCCGATTTGTAGTAGAAACCGTTCGGCAAACAGTCGGGGCGTCACTCGGCTGCGCCGGAGGGTCAGCGCACGTTCAAATACGACTAACAGGAGAACAAAGGAGCAGACGAGAATCGGCAACAATAGCGGTCCACCGGCCAACAGCATATCCCACAGGCTTTTGGAAGGCATCTCTTCGAGCAGTGGCTCGGCCGACGTCTGCTGCGCAAAGCAGGTGGGAACTTCGCTGAGGAGTGCGAACAGAGTGCAGACGAAGCGTGCCTTCGATGTGACATTCTCGATGGGTAGTATGCTGTGCATCCTTGCGCCTCGGTAAGTGTTTGACGGCAGTTGGCCATCGTCTTCGTTTATCTCTGGGTCGTCTGGCTCGTGGCCCACTTCAAACGGGCTTCTAATTGTGTTGCGGAATTTGAATCTTGCCACCGTTCGATGGCAGCGGTGTAATAGGCCGCCGCTTCGTCCCAGCTTTGTTCCAGCTCCATGCATTTGCCGGCTTGAAGGGCTGCCCGGGCTTGCCACTCGGGAAGCGAGTGTTGGTCGATCACTCGCTGGTAGGCCTGGCGGGCTCGTAGGTAGTCGTTTTGATGAAAGAAAGTCTCTCCGATCATCCACTGTGCCATGGCCGATGTCTCGGTGCCAGCTGCCAATTTGTCTTCGAGCACACGGCGATAGGCGCGGCGTGCCAGAGTCATCTCGCCACGTCCTGCGTATGCACGTCCCCGAAGGTAGTTGACTTCGTATTGCAGTTGAAAGTCAGTAGGCTTCTGTTCCTCGGGGCCAAGAATCTTTAACACCTCAGTCCATTGTTGTCTTTGCGATCGAAGTTGTGCCCTCCGCAGCGGAACCATTGCTACCCAGGGTTCTTCGACGGCTGTCGTTTGGTCATCCAATTCGTCGAAGGCAGTACGGGCTGTGTCCAAGTTGCCGGTGCGATAGTGCGATTCTGCCAACCAAAAGGCAGCGCGGGCTTTTCTTGTTCCCTCCTCGAATCCATTCTCGGTGTGTGCCAGCAGGTCCAAGATGGCTTGCCACTCCTCTTCTGCGGCCATCAATTGGCATTTCAGAAGGAGTGTTTGTTCCCATAGCTCTTGAGAACGACTCTCGGTCTTCTTGGAAAGTGCGCTGAGCAACCACTGGATGTAATATCTTGCCTTGGTGCTATCTTTCATATCGGTTGCTGCCAGGGCTAGCCAATAGGTTGCTTCGGGGGCTTGGGCACTCTGGGGGAAATTTTCGTGGAGTGTGCGAAACTTTGCAGTGGCGAAGGCCAAATCGCCCCTCCGTTCAGCCATCCAAGCTTGAGAGCTGAGTACCTCAGCCGCGTAAATCGATTTGGGGTACTTCGTGAGGAATTGCTCGTAGAGGACAGAGGCCTCAGGGTAATGTGCCATGCGATCGTGGAGGTGGGCGGCGCGGCGGAGCGCTTCGGCATGGACCCTGCCTACACGGTCCTGGCCAATTACTTCCTGGTAAGCTGCCAAGGCGGCATCGAGTCGACCATCGCGTTCCGAGCCAGCTGCTTCATCGAGAGTTTGGTTTTCGTAGGGGAGCGCAAGGTAATCCGCTTCGCCGGTTTGCAACTGGCCGAGAAGTTCAAGATAACGCGACTCGGGAAACTGCTCGCGCAGTTGGGCCACGGCGGCTTCGAATTGGTCTGCTTGGTGCACGGCGCGGGCTACTCTTGCGATCCCCCAGAGGGCGTCATCAGCCCAAATGCTCCTTGCATGTTGGTCGGCGAGTGTCCGAAAGGACTCGATCGCTGCGTCGGTTTGTCCGTCTCGTAGTTGGTTTTCACCGAGGTAGAACAGGATAGCATCTCGATGGGGATGTTTCTCTGAGCCTTGCAGTGCCTGTGAGAGTTGTTTGATAGCCTCTGGCCATTTGTTTTCGCCGTAGGCCGCCATGCCAAGTAGGTAGCCGTGTTCGACAGCCCAGTACGGATCGTCAGCCAGTGGCTCGATTTCTGCGGCGACTAGATCGAAGTCTCCCAGCTTCCACAATGCCCAGCCGGCGGCCAGAATGGCTTGAGGCGAGAAC
>JAGQOW010000123.1 GCA_020427155.1 Planctomycetales bacterium
ACAACAGTTGGGGAGCGCACCTCTGGTCGCAGCTGTCGCCGTCGTTCCGGAACCTTCGTCCCTGGCCTTGGTGCTGTTAGGATTGGGTCTGACGGGCCTCGGCAAGCGGCGCGCTTAGCCGAATCGACTGCGGGCAACTGTTGGCAGCGGCAGGTTTCTTGTCCTTGTTAAAAGTGTGGGAGCGCCTCGACGGTGGCGTGCCAGTCGCTGAAAAGGCCAGACCGGCTGATCCAGTGCTGAACTTGCGCGTCGATCTTATACCTCCGTCTGGATGCTGATCCACTCAATGCGCAGTGACGCACTGCGAATCGTCGATATGTCTCACGACCGCCGCCAGGCGACGGCGATGCCGGAGCCCAGCAACAGCAGTACCAGCGCGCTTGGTTCGGGAATGGGGACGCCGCGACCGGTAAGAGCAGCGGGAATAAACGGCTCTTTGTGATCGTTGGTAACGAAAATCAGGTCGACCGATTGCTGCCCCAGGCTCAAGGGAGTAAATCGAACAATCACATCAAAATACTCTCCCGGCGGTATTACAAAGGGGGGCATCTCTACGCCGGGGAGATTACTCCCGGGGGAAATAGTAAAGCCCTCTATCGAAAAGTCAGTTCCTGTAGTCTCGGGATAGACATCCTGGACTACCAGGGGCGAGAAAGGAGCGGCACTATTGCCGCGAATCGTCGCTTCCATGAAATCGCCCACCTGGACGTCGCCGAAATCCCATTCTTGTGGAACGACTTCTAGCGATTGGGCATGCAGTCGCAAGGGGAAGGCGAAAACTACCAATCCAAAGATAAACGACTCTGCTATAACAGATTTCGATGTCGATCGCATGGTGTACCCCCTTTAAGCTGATCCAGGTTCGTCACGTCCAGAGTCAGTCTTCGGCCGACGCATGTCGTGAGTCAATACGTCTCTAGGCAACTCCAAGCTGATGGCCAACTGAGTATTTCTTGCGGACGCGCAATCCACTTCGATTAGCCTTCAATAAAGAAACCACGCTAGCGCTTGCTGCTCGCCGTACGTCGACCGACAGCACCATCTGTGCAACGCCCCCGCTTGGCGAGCCTCAAGTGTGCGGTTTGGCACAGCAAATGTTCCTCCTCCTGCACCGCTAACGCTACGTGCAGGCGGTTTAGCTGTTGTGTTGACAATGCCAAAATGTGAAATGTTTAGCCGTGCAAACGGCGCGCCAACTCTTGGACACTTTCCCTCGGCAGCTGCTGATGGCTGGAGTTGCCACGCGAAGCGTCTGGAAAAGCGAGACACTAGCTCTGAATTGAAGATGTCAAAGGCTTACGCTTAACACAGAACGTAGTACAGAATTCTTGGTCTGCAATGCCGAACTCCGTAGAACCTGATCGTTCCTGTTCGCCTACTGACAGTACTGCTAATCGCCAAACTGCTCGTTCGCAGTATTCGGCGCTTCGACATAAGCTGGCTTTCTCGGAGCCGCTCGGCCCCCGCAGTCAAGAGCTTATGGCTCGCAATCAATTGGGGGGCTTTCAACCCTATGTCGAACAGTTCTTTCTCTGCCCCTGATCCCGCTACGGTTTCCCGGGCGGCAAGGCAGTGCTCCCCGAGGTTGGTAGCGCCCGACTTACTTCTGCTCGAGTTCGGCGAGGTCGAATCGATAGAAGGTGATCGAACCGTAGTCTTCGTTCGAGTCGGCATCGGCTTCGACCAGGAGCCCGATCGTTCCATCGGCCAGCCTTTGTACCACCGAGTAGGCGGCAAACCCCTGGTTGAATTGCACAGGATTGGAGAACGACTTGCCTTCGTCGTAACTCGTCCAGATCGTGAGGTTCGCCCGACCGGGGCGACCTTCGCCGCCCGGTGCAGAGAACAATAGGCGGTCTCGGTCGTCTCCGTCGCGACTGGCAGAATAACGGGCAAGTGAGGCGTCGACCCGTGTCAGGGGAATGTTATCCGGATTGTTCGGCCCCCAAGTGGCGCCCCCGTCCCGGCTGAGAAAACGCCGTCGAAAAGTGCCGACGTCGGGTCTGGCATCCATCAAGAGCGAGCCGTCGGCAAGTTCCACCACCTCGTTTTCGTTGCCTTCAGGATCCGGCGACACTCCTCCCGGCTGCCAGGTCGTTCCATGATCGTCTGAGTAGTACACCAACGGATTGACGACCGCCTCGCCTTCGGGCGTTTTCGAACCAGCACGTTTCACGGGCACTACCAGCCGTCCGTTGCGAGCCTCGTCTTGTTGCCACTTCAACTGGATGCCGTTGCCGGGACCAGGCTCGAGATACCGCCAATAGAGACCGTCGCTTGTCTCCTGCGGCGCATCGGGATAATCAATCTGTTTGCGCTCCGACCAGGTCTTGCCGTTGTCGTTTGACGATCGCACCCACAAGGTTTGGTTTCCTTGCTTGGGATCCGCACTTTGACCATAAGCCGAGAACCGCGGGCCAAAATCGGGAAACTGGCCATAGAATAAAAACACCATTCCGGTTGTCGCATCAAGCACCGGAGTCGGATCGCCAAAATCGACCAGGTCGCCATTCGGTCGGAATCCCGAATCGATGACCACCAGCGGCTCCCAAGTCTGCCCCTGGTCGGTGCTGCGCCGCATGACGATATCGGCAGGAGCATTCGCATCGATCCGCGGATCGTCGCCGTCGCCGCGTCGACCCTCGGCAAATGCCAGAATCGTGCCATCGGCCGTGACGATCATTCCCGGGATACGAAATGTATGATAACGGTCTTGCACTGTGACAAAGCTGCCGCGCGGCCCCTTGAAAGGCATCGTCACGAAAAACACTTCCGCACTTGCCGGCAGACAGTACGCTGCCAAACAGCAAGCCGCCAAACTTGCAGAAATCACCAATTGCTTCGCCCACCTGACCACTTTGTATTCTCCCGTAACAGCGATTGAGTTTGTTCAATGTAACCGAGCGGCGACACCCGACCAATCTTATTTGCAAGAATCTCCCGCCCGCCAATCGCTCGCGGCTCACAGCTCGTGCCTTCTTTGTCGGGGGTTTTGCGGGTGGTTTCCTGTTGCAACTTGGTGTATTGATAGGTCATGCTCGTTGGGGCGTGATCTGTTTCGTGGGGTGGTTGGAAATGTGGGAGGAGCCCTTGATGGGACTTGCCGGGAAAGCGCGAATCACAGCCTGGTGCTGGCTCGGCTGCTCGCTGGCGATGCTGGCCACTGCCGAGGAATCGCGGCAGTTGGAGGTTCTGCCTGCCGATCAGACCGTCCTGGCCGATCCGGTCAGCGGGGCAAAACTGACTTTTCTCACCACGAAAACTCCCTCGACGAATCTCTACTTCCACGAGCGCTCGTGGTTGGCCGACAGTTCGATGATTCTGTTCAACGGCCATCGAGGGTTAACGGGCTCTCTGGTGCAAACGGGCGAGTTGGTTGTGATTGCGTCGCCCGTGGAAGCATTGACTGGAGCCACCGCTGCAGCGCAACGGAGTTCCTTCTTCTGCATGCGCGGCAACGACGTTCTCGAAATCACGCCAACGATCCGCTATTCCCCTGATCCGGCAAACATACGTTCTACAGTTTCCGTTACCGAGCGGCTGATCGCCACGCTCCCCGCTTCTGGCCAACTCAACGCCAACTACGACGACCAGTATCTTTCGGTTGGTTTCTTGCAGAATGCTGTGCCCACCATTTGCGTCATCGAAGTTGCCACGGGGCGAGTGCAGGAGATTTGCAAGATCGAATCGCCCCTGCTTTGGAAAGGCCACCTGCAGTGGAGCCGCACGCACTCGAACCTGCTCAGCTTTGCCGTCGGGAATGATTGGCACCGCGAAGACGGCCCCAGCCGTCTCTGGGTAGTCGACCCCAAGATCGGCGTCCCGCGCCCCGTTTATCTCCAAGTCCAAGACGAGTTGGTAACGCATGAATCCTGGTGGGGGAACGACCAGATTCTGTTTTGCGGCGCGCCTGCGGCGCTGAAGCATGGCGACGATCCACAGCGGCGCGAAATGTCTCACGTCAACATTTTAAATCTCGCAACGGGCGAAGTTCGCATTCTCGGCGCCGGCGCCTGGTGGCCTGGGGCGACCGACGCTGAGATCTGGCGACGCAATTGGTGGCACTGCGCAGGCAGCAGCGATGGCCGCTGGGTGGTTGCCGACAATCCGCACGGCGATCTGGCGTTGTTCGAAGGCTCGACGACCCGACCACGCCTACTGACCACAGGACACCGCACTTACGGCGGAGGCGTTCACCCGCATCCAGGCTGGGACCGACAAGGGCTCCAGGTGATCTTTGCTTCGCACCTGCTCAGCAACGAAGCCCAAGTTTGCGTTGCCACCATCCCTGGCCAGTGGCAACAAGAAAACTCGCCGACCAGGAAGCCGTAACGCGACTCCTGCCGGCGCGATGCTGATGGGCAACCGGCTATCAGGGAAACTTCACGGAAGCTCTTGGCCAAGGCGCAGCAAACGAGCCTCCGCTACCAGTCCGCGAACTCAAGGCGATTGCAAATAGGAAGTTCGTGCTGATCTGGCAGCGGTACGCCGGCGTTCCCCGAGTTGTTTTAGCGTTCGCCTCAAGATCTCCTGAGGATCGCCTGCCGCTGAGACTCGTCGCAGCTTGCCGTGTTGCCGATAGTAATCGACAAGTGGCTCCGTCTCTCGCTCATACACCTGCATCCGCACGCGAATCGACTCTGGCCGATCGTCGTCTCGTTGCACCAACGGGCCTTGGCACAGGTCGCAGACATCGGCAGCCAGCGGCGGGTGGCTGCTCATGTGATACACTGCCTGGCACCTGGCACAAGTGCGCCGGCCACCGAGTCGCGAGACGATTTGCTCGAGCGGCAACTCAAAGCTTAGCGCAGCATCGAGTTCGACATCCAATTCAAACAGAATCTCTTCGAGCGCTTTCGCCTGTCGCACAGTTCTCGGAAAACCGTCCAGCAGAAAGCCGCCGAGGCAACTCAAGCATTGGGTTCGCTCGCGCACCATGTCGATCACCAACTCGTCGGAGATCAGTTCTCCACGTTGCATGGCGGCTAGCGCTTGCTTCATGGCCGGCGAAGAAGCTCCGTCGCACTTCGCAGAGCGCAGCAAATCGCCCGTCGATAGGTGGCATGCCCGCAGGCTCTGACAAAGCAGCTTTGCCTGAGTTCCTTTGCCCACCCCAGGCGGGCCGAGCAGCACCAGTCGTGCAGGTCGAGAAGGTAAAGGGGCCTCCGGGCCACAGTCGGCCTCGCCGCCAGAAAACCAGCCCTGCCGATTCGTATCCATAGTGTTCCTCCGAGCGCGACGACTTTCGTATGCAAACCTCTCCAGCCAATTCTCCTGCTTTTCCGAAGCAGCCGAGCCTTGCCGGCGCACAACTCCCCTGTGAGGCTGAGCAAACAGTGTGCCTTTTCGATCGGCTCGTTACAAACTCCCACGACGACCACTCACGACTCGGCATAAGCCGAAGATACCTCGGCGAGATGTGAGGATTTGCTTGGCCGTCAATAGCCCCAGAATACTTGGCCGCCGTCGACAATCGCATAAAACTGTGCGGAAACGCACACGATTAACGATCTTGCACTCTCAACTTGGCCGTCTGTTTCTGCCTTGGCCGCTTGCCCCGAGGAGGCTCTGGCACATTTACTTCAGGAAACCATTTGGCAAGTTGGTGCTTGACTTCGGCCATCTCGGGTACCGCAGCGAGGTTCTCGAACTCCATCGGGTCGTCGCGATGGTCGTAGAGTTCTTCGCTCCCATCTGCGTAACGAATGTACCGGTAGTGCTGCGAGCGGAGCGCATGATTGTTTGGCCCATGGGTGGTAAGGGCCGGCCGATCCCAGGAAGCGTCAGGGTTGGCTAGCAGTTTGCGAATGCTAACTCCTGCGAGCTTTTCTCCGTCGGGATTTTTCGGCTCGGGCAATCCACACAAGTCGATGAGCGTGGGATAGATGCTCAGGTAGTCGACGGGACGCGAACAGTGACCGCCTGCGGTAGTCACCTGGGGGACGACCCAGATCATTGGCGCGCGGGTTGCTTCCTCCCAGAGCGCGAACTTGCGCCAATGCTGTTTTTCTCCCAGATGCCAGCCATGGTCTGACAAGAGACAGATAATCGTATTGTCGCGATGTGGGCTGGCATCGAGGGCGTCGATCAATCTCCCGATCTGAGAATCGGCAAAATGAATGGTAGCCAGGTATGCCTGAACCGCTTCTTTCCAGCGGCCAGACTTTATGATCTGGGCATGATCGCCCGTCGGCTTTGCCATGCTGATGCCGGCGGCGGGGATATCGTCGAGATCATCTTCCGGCACATGGGGCAGTTCGATCGACTCGAGCGGAAAGAGGTCAAAGTATTTCTTGGGTACGCTGAAAGCCATGTGGGGTTTGATCAAACCACACGCAATGAACCAAGGTCGATCATGTTGCCGATTCAGCTGCTCGATCGCGCGGGTCACGTTAAGATGGTCGATCATCTCTTCATCCGTATTGCTCAAGGGTCCGAAGCGAATCCCTCCGACCCCTCCGTCGGTTAGTCGTTTCTCGGGGGCAGGCCGGCGAGAGTCTCCTGGAGCAGCTGCCCAGATGTCCCAATCGGTCGGATCGGGAAAACGACCGTGATACACTTTTCCGAATCCCGCGCAGAAATATCCGTGGTCTTGGAAATGCTTGGGTAAGGTTTTGACGTTAGGAAGCTCAGGCCGCCAGGGATTGTGATTGAAGTAGACCCCCGTGGTCGAAGGCCGCAGGCCGGTCAGCAATGCAGTCCGCGAAGGGTTGCAGGCGGGTGCGGCGCAATGGGCGTTCTCGAATGTAACCCCTCTCTTGGCCAGGCGATCCAGGTGGGGCGTAAGCGACTGCGGGTGCCCGCCAAGGTGGGTGACCCAGTCGTTCATGTCATCTATGGGAATGAAGAGCACATTTGGCTGTTGTGCCAGTGCAGCAGTAGTGCTGAGCAATAGCAGGGCGAGCGTATGAAGGACGTGTTGCTTCATTGCGATGTCAGTGCCTCCCATAGCAGACAGGCTGAGCTTGTTGGCTGAACGTCAGCAACGATTAGAGCAACTCGGTGCGCGGTGTTCCACATTCTTTTTGCTTGATTCAGACTAATCGCTTCTAGGCAGACTCTAACTCTTCCCAGCGGGCAAACGCGGCCGTCAACTCGACTTCGAGCGCGGCCATTCTGGCCTGTTCGGCTGCGATCTGCTCGCCCGGCTGCTGAAAGAACGCGGGCTGGGTCATCGCTTGATGAATGCCGGCAAGTTCCGCCTCCAAACGCTCGATCGTGGCGGGCAAACTCTGGAGCTCGCGCTGCTGGCTGTAGGTAAGTTTCTTGGCGCCCGTCGCAGGTTTCGCCGCCGAAGTGCAAATCGTCTGAGTCTCCGTCTTGGCGTTTGCCGCCTCGAAGTTCGCGCGCTGGGTCACCCAATCGTCGTAGCCGCCCACATATTCGCGCACGCTGTCTCCTTCAAACACGATGGTGCTCGTGACCACATTGTTCAGGAATGCTCGATCGTGACTTACCAGCAGGATCGTGCCGTCGTATTCGACCAGCTTTGCTTCCAGCATCTCGAGCGTCTCCGTGTCCAGATCGTTGGTCGGCTCGTCCAGCACAATCACGTTGGCCGGCTTGGCGAACAACTTTGCCAGCAAGACGCGATTCCTTTCGCCGCCGGATAGGAACTTCACTGGCGTTCTGGCACGATCAGGCGCAAACAGAAACTCTTGAAGGTAGCCAATAATGTGTTTTTGTTTTCCATGAATCGATAACTCCTGGCGCCCTTGCCCGACGTTCTGTTCGATCGTCTCTTCTTCGTTAAGCTGATCTCGCAGCTGGTCGAAATACGCCACCTGCAGATTGGTTCCTGTGCGTACGGCCCCGCTCTCGGGCGCGAGCTTGCCGAGCAGGATTCTCAACAAGGTAGTCTTCCCTGCCCCATTGGGCCCAATGACGCCGATCTTGTCGCCGCGCATGATCATTGTCGAGAAACGGTCCAGGATCGGCCGCCCGGGATAGCTGAACGACACCTCCTGCAATTGGGCGACCAAGTTTCCACTGCGCTGGGCAACTTGAATCTGCAACTTCACGGTACCGATCTCGTCGCGCCTCTGGCTTCGTTGTTCGCGCAGTTTCTTCAACGCCCGCACGCGCCCTTCGTTGCGGGTGCGCCGCGCCTTGATGCCCTGGCGAATCCACGCTTCTTCTTGCGCCAGCTTTTTGTCGAAAAGCGAGTCCTGCTTTTGCTGGGTCGCCAGCGCATCTTCCTTACGCTTCAAAAAAGTGTCGTAGTCGCAAGACCAGTCAAACAGTCGGCCACGATCGATCTCCAGGATGCGCGTTGCCAGCCGCCGTAAGAACATCCGATCGTGCGTCACAAAAATCAGTGTCCCCGGCCACTTCGAGAGAAAACCCTCGAGCCAGTCGATGGCTTCGATATCGAGGTGGTTGGTCGGCTCGTCGAGCAGCAGTAGCTCAGGCCGACTGACAATCGCTTTGGCCAGCAGGGTTCGTCGTTTCATGCCCGACGAAAGGCTTTCGAACATCGCGTCGCCAGCAAGTTCCATTTGTGAAAGGATTTGCTCGATCAGGCGTTCGCCTTTCCAGTGGGTATCGGCCTGACGATAGCCCTCCGAAAGACCCTCGGCAACTACCTGGGCAATTGTTTGTTGCGAGCCCTGGGGAACGGATTGCTGCAGGTAGGCAACCTGCGTGCCGCTGGCCAATGTGATGGCGCCATGATCGGGCTGAACCTCGCCGAGCAGCATCTTCAACAACGTCGATTTGCCGGCCCCGTTGCGGCCAAGCAACCCGATGCGCCCGCCCGCTTCGATCTGACAATTCACTTCGTCCAACAGCAGCGGGCCGCGGAATCCTATGGAAACGTCCTGGAGAGAAATCAAGGCCATCAAGAATCAGATTGCTTCGCGGGGAGAGTCAGGAGACTGCCGTCGCAATTACTCTATCGAGGAATGCAAACAACTTCCAGGTCGAGCGCGTCAACACAAACGTGGCTCGTTACGTCAGAATTTGGCTCGGGCTTCGAAACGCAGGCTAGACGCCACGTTATCCGATTCGCGTTTGCCGACAGTCATGTCGACCACCGTAATCCAGTGATGCCCCACCGCCCGCTGATACCGCACGCCGGTTGCAACGACGCCACGATTCGCGCCGTCGGTAGCTTGTTGGCCGCCGAACTCCCAGACCACTTGCTGGCGGGTCTCATCGAAGAAGTATTGGTAACCAAGACTAGCGCCAGCCGCATCGTTGGCACGTACGTTGATGGGTGCTCCGACGCGTCCAATGCCAGGAGCCGAGAACAACAAACCGGTCTGACCGAGCGGCCCCCCTGCCAGTGGCCCACGCGCGGGGGAAGTAAACTCGTCGATTGCCAGGAAAGCGTTGAGATAGATCAGGTCGTCATAGTGATGCGGCGTCCACGAGGTTTGGGCAAACAACAGTTCGCCCTGCCGGGCGAAGGGCGATTCGCCGTTGGTAGGAAACGAACCCAGCACGTGGAGCGAAGTATTGTAAGTATTGAAGTAGCCCTGCTGCCGCCGAATGCTACTCGCTCCGAAAGCCAACAGATCGCCGCCCAGGGTGTTGTCTTGCACGTAGACCACGTCGACGTTCGCCGTACTGCATGCGAAGTCGCTTTCGGTCAGCAAAGCCAAAAGATGAGAATTGCGATCTTCGGTGTTAGGAATGCCGAAGTCGGCGCTGTTCCGATGGACGCCGCCCCAGGCATAGACGCCAGTCATCCGCAGATTCGAGATCCGTTTCGTAAATAGCGTGTTTCTCGTCACCGTAACCGCATCAATCCGGTCTTCGTTGATCAACAACCCTTGCTGGGCAAGTAGCGGCATCCGTCCGACCGAGAAACCATAATCCAGTCGCAGCACGTCGTGCGGATCGAGATAAGGAAACAACTCGCCAAAGTCTCCTTCGAAAAACAGCGTCTGCAGTTCCGAGTTGAAACCATTGATGCTGCTGCCGTCGCGCAAGTCGAGGCTGGAAAACCGCCGGCCATCCACGAGTTCTTCATCGGCAGGCCGAAGCCCCGCCAGCACACGTTCGGTACCCGAGAGATTTAATTGACCGAACAGGTCCAGCCGATTGGCCCACTCGCTAACCTGTTGGCCGCCGTAATCGGCATACTGCAACGCAGTTCGGTACTCGCCAAAGACCCAAAACGCTGGCCGCCACACAGCGCCGCTGCACGTTTCGATTCCCGGTGCGAGCGGTCCGACCCCGAGAAACTCTTCTCCCCATTCCATCAACAGCAGCGGTCGCTCGGGCACCGGGTGAAGCCCATAGGCCGTGGCGTCGAGCCTCGTGGGTACCTCCACTCGGTGGCTATGCAGCGCCCCGGCCAGACAATCGCCGCAATTCTTGTTCGGCACTGAAAGCAAACGCGGAACTGCTTCGAGCCAAGCATCGATTGGCCGAGGCGCGTCACTAATCGCCGAAAGACTGCACGGGGGCATATAAGCAGGACTGATCACCGTACTGGAAAAAAGATACTCCTCTGACTGCAACCCTGCAGAAGAATCATTCTCAGTAGCATCTGCCGCCGCCTCTGGAGCAGGTATCTGCAAAACTTCGGGAACCACTGACGGAGGAAAGAGCAGCTCTTCACCTCCCAGCAATCGCGCAACACTCCAACACAACAGCAAGCTTGCTGTGCATAGCCACCGCATCGCCTTGATTGCCTTGCTGCTCATTTCAGTGTTGGATTAGTCTGAAGTGTCAGGCGCTGCTCATGAAGCACCTCATGGCCCGCGACGACGCGCGAAGCCACCTCGCGTGCGCTCAGGTCGAAGTCGAATCCGGCCGAAGCGATCTCACGAACCAGGTTGACCGGCACCATGCCGGCGATGAGCTGAACAACGACTCGATAGGGACCAGGACCGCAAAGCTTTGACGCCGGCACCTCATAGTCTGCCCAGCGGGAGGCTCCTGGCATGAGAATCTGCTTGTGCTTCCTCGCTGCGACCGGCCGGCCCAGTACCGTGAACGGACGCGTCTCGGGACGCGTGAAGGGAAGCGGGTCGAGCGAGTAGGGCACGGCCAGCACTTGTTCTCGTTCGCCACCGCGCAGGTTTCGAGTCACAAACCTGGTCTGTAACGAGAACAGTTGCCTGTCGAGCGGCAACAAACCGTTGTGAACGTACGACGAGTGGCTGTCGCGCAGGTCGCCGTTCGCGTCGAGGTCTCCCGAAATAAACCGCAGTTTCCCCGCCGAGTCGAACACCATCGCGCGCACAAAGACAACGCGCTCCGCATCAAACCCCGTCGGTACGCCGTGTCCGTCGGTACCGTTGCAAACGAGCACCCGAAAGCTCAAGCCCCGCTCGTCGAATCGATCGACAACCACGTTGCCCAGTCGGTAGCCGGTAGCGAGCAACTGGTGCCGGTTAACAGCTGCTTTCCGCAGCAGGCTGAACTGCGCATCGAGAATGTCGCGCGCCTGGTAGCGGCGCGTCTGGTCATCCCACGGTGACGGAAACCAATCGTCCTTGGTCACATGTTTTTCAAACGATTCCTGCCCCCAACCCGCCTCGTGATCGAAAAGCAACCACTCGCGAATCGTGGCCAGCCCTTGGTCGATCGGTGGTCGAAACACCGCGCGCTCTTCACGCACCGCCGCCGGATTGTGAGGAAAGATGCCCGGATGGACGATCGAATAGTCGGGCCCTACGATCATGTGGTTGGTACGCTTGCGGGGCGGTGTCGGCGCGTTGCCCACCAGCGCCGCCGGCCCACACGCATATCCGCTGGCTACGCCAGGCACGATACCCATGTGACAGTCCTGACACGACTGGTGTTTCTCGAGTGCGGCCGGCGAGGCCTTGAATTCGCTGAACGCGTCTTCGAGCCGAAAGCCGTTCGGAGCAAAAACATCGTGACACGCGCCGCAGAAACCAGGCGTCGTCAACTGGAAAAACGGAACCACTCCGCCGTGAACATCGCGACCGTTCGTTGCGGGATCAGGAACTGGCTTTAATACGCCATATCGCTCGGGATGGGCCATCACCATCGCCAGTCGCTTGCCCCCCACGGGCCCCGACACCGGCGTATGAATGTCGCCCGCCACCAGCGTCAACCGTCCCGCCCCCTTGCCCCAAGCCTGGTTCACCCGATGGCACACCACGCAGGTGACCCCTTCGCGCGAGGTCGGGTGCCGGTCGGCGTTGGCCATCACGATCGGCTCGTTCAGCGCCATGCCTACCGGCGTATGGCAACGAATACAAAAGTCTCCCAACGTGCCGTTGTTCTTCTTGATCAGCTTGCTGCTCATCGCGTTGAATACGGGACTCAACTGCGCATAGGCATGTGCCGAGACCGACCACTCCTGGTAATGATCGGGATGGCAATTGCGACATGCCTTGGCCGAGGGGAAGCAATCGTTCACAAAACAGTCGGCGTGCGCCTGATCGATCGCCGCCCGTACCGTCGCATCGTACGGCGAAACTGCAGCGGCCTCGTCAACAGCGCGACGGTCTGCCGGGGCGGGGTTTGCCGGCGCTGGCAAGTGCCCCAACGCGATGCGCGGGCTTTCAGAACTTTCGGCCGTCTGCCCCGGGCACGAGGCCAACGGCGCGGCAAACAGGCACGACGACCTTGTTTCTCCCGACGGCGCGGGCAACTCCGCAGCGGGCTCGGCCGCGGCTACGGCAGCGCGCAACAACAGCGCTAGCAGTAATATGCACCTGGTCATAATCACTTGGGTCGTACAGAAAGGCGGCGATGGCGGGTACTTCCGCAATGGGTTTCATCGGAACGAAAAACCGCTCTGTTTATCACACCCGAACCAAAGCAATTTGCTTCCGCAATCGGTACAGCTTCTGCGCAAAACGAGAGATTCCAGCCGCAGTTGCTAGCATCGGCCAATGGCGCAATGCTATCACTCGGAGGCAAAACCCAAGAAGCGGTCGGCTGCCGCGAAGCGGTCTCCCCGATCTTCCGACGAAACCTGCATCGCAATCGCTCTGACCAGATCGGCCGCTGCAAGAAAAGTCTGAGCGTCGTTTTTTGCTGGCGGAGTGAACAGCAGCGATTCGAGTTCGGCAACCGCATGGACCGCTGGTCTCAACACCTCGGCCAAGTCGTCTTCGGCAATCGTGTTCAGCCGAGACTTCGCCG
>JAGQOW010000124.1 GCA_020427155.1 Planctomycetales bacterium
GCCATGCTACGGTCTCGCGACTTCGACGTCAGGCTGCGAGCCGTTGGACCATTTGAAACGACAGCCTACGAGGCGGAAGTGCGAGCCTTGGTCGACCGGCTTGGCGTTGGCGACATTATCACCTGGACCGGTTTTGTGACCGACGTCCAGGCCGAACTACAGCAGATAGACCTCATGATCCTGCCAAGCCTGTTTGGCGAAGGCCTGCCCATGGTCATCCTCGAAGCCATGGCCGCTGGAGTGCCGGTTGTTGCCAGCCATGTCGAGGGCGTTCCCGAGGCGATCGTGCATCGCGAGAACGGGCTGCTCGTCGAGCCAGCCAGCGTCAGCCAATTGGCCAACGCGATCGAAGAAATCATCGACGGCGACGAGCTCGACTACGCTCAACTCAGCCAGAATGCTTTCCAGCGCCACGCCGAGTGTTTCTCCGCCCAAGCCATGGCCGCTGACGTCGCTGAAGTTTACCGAGAAGTACTGAATGTCGAGTGATCTGCGCCTTGCCAGCTGTTCGTCATTCGTCATTCCGGCTTCCTCTTTGAATCAGCGCTGAGTCGTCTGTTGAGGTCCAGCCGCTTGCGACTCGGGCGCTGCTTCCGACGGCAGCTGATTGACCACGCGTTTCCAGCCCAGCGGGGTACGTGGGGCGTTAAACAGGTCGCCGAACAGCTGGTTCAGCGTACCATTGACTGTCGGTTCGCTGAACATATAGACGGCACGGCTCTGGCCGTTCGGCATGAATACCTGAATGGCCGTGGGGTGCATCGTCTTGCGTTCCAGCATCACCTCGACATGGTGGTAGTTTGCCGCGTCGGCTTGCGAGCGAGGGTACGCTTCGAGCCAGATCTTCGATTCGTCTCCTTGCTTGCTCCGAATCCAATATCGCTGCTTCAGCTTCTCAGCCTCAGCGCCAAACAGGAAGGGCAACGGGCCATCGACGATCGACTTGCCTCGCATTTCAGCGGGCAAGGGTTGCACGACCAGTTGTTTTTTTTCGTGCTTGTACTCATAGACGGCTTTGCCATCGCACACCCAATGTTCGCCAACCTCATGCTTCTGGAGTACCCAATCTGACGCTTGCGGCGGTGCGCCGGGAGTTGCGGGCTTGTACCGATAAATGTCTTCAATCTTGAAACTGCCTTTGTCCGGCTTCGAATACGTGAGCTGGCCTTGGCTCTTGATCATGGGAATATCGGCTCCAGGCCCAAATACCGGATCGTATTCCCAGCGATCAAAGCGACAATTGAAAGTCTTGATCTGGCTGCTAGAGTTTTCCCACATCTGCAGAATCTGGTCGACAAATTGTTGCTCGACGGGAGTGAGTTGAAAGGGGGGACCGATAACTCCAGGTTGGGCAATCGGCGCCCCGGTTTGTCCAAGTTGCGTAGGTTGAATTGCCTGTTGCTGAACCGGTGTGACCGGCAATTGCCCGTCCACTGCTTGTGCCTTCGCCTCACTCGGCGTAGCTCCAGCAAGATAAACAACAACCGCGACAACAAGGCAGCTAGTTAGAAGGCGTGGCATGGGTGATTCTTTCGTGGTTGGCTTGGCGCAATGCGCGGGGGGATTTCTTTTGGCAAGCTCTCGTAACCAGCCGACCACCGATCGGCGGCAAGGGGCGGGGATCATAGCAATCAGTCTTCTTGGCAGCCACCCCGTCTTGGCCAGGTTTTTGGCATGCCGGCGATCTCATTTGGGCCGACGGCAGCCATCACAGAATTCCCTCCCTCTGACGAACAAGCGTACCTCACGCGCAATCTCCGCGAGATAAAACCAGACTTGACGTGTTGCCAGCACTGCGCGCACCATGCCAGTCATATCCGACGAATCCTCCCAACCGTACCGTCATCACGCTCTTTGTAGGAAAACCACTGCGATGGAATTGCGTTGGAAAGCCAGCATGTCGGCCACTTGTCTCCATGCAGCCAACTGCGCTGCCGAAGGTCTCGAAATCAGCGACCCGCAACTTGCCAACGCGTTGCAACCAGCCATCGATCAGCTACACCAAGAGCTAGTAGCGTGCGGCTTGCCCTTCGAGACTACTTTGCCGCTGCTAGGAAGCTTGGCTGCCGAGTATGAAAACAACCGCCAGCTTGTAGAAGTGACGGTGACCAAGCTGCGCGGCGCCGGTTCGATCTGCGACGACACGATCGCACGCCTGGCTGGCAGCATTGCCGATCTCGAAGTTGCGCTGCTTCGAGAACGGCCAAATCTGGCCGATGAACTCGCAGTACGGGGTCGACCGCTTCGCGAACTTTGGGAAGCTCGCGGGCCTGGTCTGCTGCGCGAGGTTGCACGCCTGGTTGGCGACGAGTCTTTTCTGGTCTCTTCGGCCGAAATCGTGCTCGTCGCGCCGCTCGCTGGCGGGCATGGTCGTGCTTCACGCTCAGGCAACCGCGTCACCTTCGAGGCAGTGCTTGTCGATCCGTACCCTGAACTGCCAGAGACAATACGCCTCGGATGGTTGCTTGCACAGTTGGGTTGCCATTTGCCCCGGTTTGGCGAAGCGGTCTCAGGCAACCGACTCCCGCAAGTCGCTTCCTTGGCCACCTTGCCGCTCGTCCTGGCGGCGGCAGAAACCGTCGAGCTGGCGATGTTGTCGCCCGACTCGATTGAACAAGCGCTTAAATGCTGGCAACTTCCACAAGAAGTACGCGATTGCTTGCACACCTGGTGGCAGGCCTATTTCACGGGCAACTCTCGCTGGGCCGTCGCACTGGCTAGTCTCGACGCCATGCTAGCCTCTTGAGGCTTGCCAAGCGACGCCGATAGCCAGTATCGCCATTCCCGGTTCCGTGGTCCTCCCTGCAGCCAATCGCTGTTGACCCTCTGCCAAGGCCTGCGATGATACGCGGCCACAAAACCAGGAGAGTCGTGTCATGTTTGTTAACACTAAATCAATTGCTACCGTCAAACTGCTGTTGTTCACAACGCTGGCCAACTATTGCGCTGCTACAAGCACGGCCGAAGCCCAGGTTCAACCGGCGACATATCAAGCCCCGGCCAGCAAACCATTGGTGCACTTCAGCCAGCAGGCGGCTCGCGTGGGAGACCGCGCCAAGCAAGACGTATCGATCAACCTCGACATGCGCACCACCGTCATCCAGTCGGGGCAAGTTGCACACCAAGATGAAACCGCCGTTCGCCGTCAGCAACAGCGGATCATCGAGGTTGTGGAGGTTGCCGAGGGCCGCGTCCGTCGCGCCCAAGTTTCTTTCCCCCATGCTCGCAGCCAATCGCCCGAAAACCAAGACCCGAGTCAATTCGAGAATCAACCGGTTCAGGGCAAGAGTTACCTTGTCGAACGTCAAGGTGAGAGGCTGCTCGTGACAGACCTGCAAGGCGCGATCCCCCCGCAAAAAGAGTATGAGATTGTCGTCGCCAGCGTCTCTACGCTTGGCTTGCCCAATCCGCTTGCCCAGTTTCTGCTTCAGCAGGAGATTCATGTTGGCGATCGTTTCGAGGTGCCTCAGCATCTCGCTGAACAGATCATGGGCTTCGGCGACCAGTTGGGCCAGGTCCAGAGATTCGCATTGGAACTAGAATCTCTACAGCAGATCGACGGCCAAACTTGTGCACTGTTTGCCGCGACGATCGAAATCCGCGGTGACCGCGGCAGTCCCCTTGAAGTCGACATCCAGGGGCAAGTCGCCATTCAGACCGCCACCTGTCGCACGATTGAAGCCCGACTCACTGGTCCGCTGCAGATGCGGGCCTCAGAGCCCAGCTATCAATTGTCGGCCTCGGGAGGCCTCCAGGTAGCGATTCGGTCGCACTACGAAGGCCGCCCCCAATAGGTACCTGGGTGGACGATTGCCTAACTTTCCCTGGCACGTTCGTGCCGTATAATTGTGCTGTCTGTTCGGGATGCCCGTCCAGGACTTTGCCCTCAGACCTGCAAGGCCGCACATGCCAATATCTGCGCCGTATCTCCCAGGAAAGCAGCTTGCTGGGAGGAGTGTTCGCCTGAAAACAGCTGCTTGGGCCATGCTGTTGTTCGGGTTCGCCTGCGCGATCCGCATACCCTGCGCGCAAGCCGAAGAGCCAGCTGAATCGGCCGATCGGGCCGCTCTCGTCCGAGTGCATTTGCCTTTGGTTGGCAATGCCGATGTGGCGCTGCAGTCGTTGCTGCAGCGCAGTTGCGATCGATTAATTGCCTCCGCTCGGATCCGTAAAGACGATCGACGGCCACTGCTCGTACTCCAGCTTGATCCTCCGCTCGTGCAGGAGGGCGAAGGCTCGCAAGGCCAGTTTGAGCGCTCGTTGGCCCTGGCACGGTTTCTCTGTAGTCGCCAAATGGCGGGGGTAAAGACTGTCGCATTTGTGCCTTCTTCCATTCGTGGTCACAGCACTCTGCTGCCGCTGGCTTGCGAAGAAATCATCATGGCCCCCGAGGCCCTGCTCGGCGAGGCAGGTGTCGAAGAAACGGCCGAGGGAACCATTCGTCAAACCGTCGTTGCTGCTTACCGCGAGATTGCCGAAGAACGGCGGACGATGCCGGTGGCCCTGGCTGTGGGGATGATCGACGCCGCAGCCGAAGTGCTACAGGTTGAAACAGAAGACGGTGTCGACTTTGTGCTACGCAGCGACTTCGAACGATTTGCCGAGGGACGCGAACTGATCGCAGAGAAAGTACTGGTGCCGGTAGGTACCATGGGCCAGTACAGCGGTCGTGAGGGCCGTGAATTTGGCTTCGTCAAATACCTGGCCTCCGATCTGGCAAGTGTCGCAAGAGTTCTTGAAGTGCCTGTCCAGTCGCTTAAGGAGAACGACGCGCTTGCCGACCAGTGGCGGCCTGTGCTGATCGACGTACGTGGCGAGATTACCCCGCGACTTGTCAGCCAGGTGGAAACCTTGCTCGGCACAACCCTCGAACAACGCGATGCGAATTGGATTGGTATTCGCATCGACAGCGCAGGCGGCGACTTGGCGTCATGTCTGCAACTCGCTTCCTCGATCGCGAGGATTGATCCCAACTCGGTCCGCACCGTGGCTTACGTCCCTTCCGAGGCGATTGGCGGAGCTGCGCTGGTGGCCCTGGCTTGCGATCAGTTGGTGATGCACCCGACGGCTCGGCTTGCGTATGGAGAGAGTGTTGCCCAACTCCGGCCAGCTGAATTCGACGCCACCCTGGGCACGCTGCGTCTCTCGCTGGCCCCGCAGACCGACCGCAGCTGGTCGCTGATGGCTGCGATGGTCGATCCCAGAATCCAAATCATGGAGTTTCGCAACATCGCCAGTGGCGAAACCCGCTTGATGAGTGACGCCGAAGCTGCGAAGAGAGATGACCAAGCCAATTGGCAACTGGTTCAAGCTGTGCAGCAAGACGACGCTCCGCTGAATCTCGCTGGTCAACGCGCTGAAGAACTGGGGATCTCCTGGCAAACGGTAGAAAGTTACGACCGCTTGAAACAACTCTACGGCTTGAACGAAGATCCGACCCCGCTGAAGCCCAATCTTGCGTTGGAGTTTATCGAAGCCCTAGCTTCGCCCGAATTTGCCGTGCTGCTGCTGATGGTAGGTTTTGCAGGTATCTACTTCGAGATTCGCACCCCAGGGGTCGGCGTGGGAGCGTTCGTGGGGTCGCTCGGATTGTTGTTATATTTTTGGAGTCAATACCTCAATGGCACCGCGGGGTGGCTGGAAGTGATTCTCTTTTTCACCGGTCTCTGTTTCATCTTGCTTGAGATATTCGTGATTCCAGGTTTCGGCATTTTCGGTCTCGGAGGAGCCGCTCTGGTCATCGCTTCGGTGGTTCTTGCCAGTTTGACTTTCATCCGTCCGCAGAGTGAAAGCGATATGGAACAATTGGCCCGATCGGTGGGCACGGTCGCGCTGGCGGGGGTCGGCGTCATGGCTCTTGCATTCATCTCGCGACGTTACCTGCCCCAAGCGCCCTTGTTTCGCCATATGGTGCTTGCTCCCCCGGCGCCAGAGGAGCGCGCAGAACTCGACAACCGCGAAACGCTGGCCGATTTTTCTAAGCTCCTCGGTGCCCAAGGTATTGCTGCGACCAATTTGCGACCTGCTGGCAAGGCGGAGATCAACCACCAGCTGCTCGACGTTATCGCCGAGGGAGAGCCGCTCGAACGTGGCGAGCCGTTGGTGGTGGTCGAGGCACGGGGAAACCGCGTCATTGTCCGCAGAGTAGGTCCCGCCTGAAGTCTGCTGTGTGACGCGCTTCCGGGTCGGTAGAAGCCCTTTGCCGAATTGCTTCTCTTAGGGGTACAATAGAGCGTTAAGCATTCCATTTGGATTGATCTACTCGACGAGCGCATTCATGGCTGGTTTAGATCCGATTTCTTGGGCTGTCATCCTGTTGCTCGTCGGCTGTGCGCTTGTGGTTCTCGAGGTCTTTATCCCCTCGGGTGGCATCCTGAGCTTTCTGGCCGTGGCTGCATTCGTGGCGAGCCTTGCCATGGCGTTTCGTCGCGACACTACCACCGGCTTGAGTTTCCTCGTCCTGACGGTTATCGCGGTTCCGTTGGTGGTAGCACTCGCCTTCAAATACTGGCCGCACACGCCGATGGGAAAGGCTTTCCTGGGGGAGGTGCCTACCGAGGCCGATTTGCGATCAGACGACCCCCGACGCGATTTGGTGGGCCGTGTCGGCGTGGCGAAATCGAAAATGTTGCCTTCCGGCGCCGTCCAGATTGACGATCAACTTGTCGACGCGGTTAGCCAGGGCGCGGCGATCGACGTGGGAAGTGCCGTCGTAGTGGTCGAAGTTCGCGCCAATCGGGTCGTTGTGCGTCTGGCTGACGAACAAGAGGCCCGCCAGGCAGCAATCGACCCTAGCGAGATGCTCTCCAAGCCAATCGAAGAGCTAGGCCTCGAGTCGCTCGACGAATCGCTCGGTTGAGTATCATTCATATTTCCGGACGCACAAGTATACGCCCAAATGTGTTGCCGGCGAGCATCGCTTCCACTTCGCTGGCGACTTCCGACAGCTTGATCGAACGTACGATTTGATTCAGGTTCTCCAGTTTCCAGGGTCCCGACAGGCGGCCCCAGATTTCCAGCCGCTCTTTGCGCGGACACTGCGCAGAATCAATCCCATCAAGCGTCACTCCTCGCAAGATGAAGGGGTAGACGGTGGTATGCAACTCGGTCCCTGCAACCAGGCCACACGCCGCCACGCAACCCCGATGCTCAGTGGATCGCAACAAAGTGGCCAACGTGTTGCCGCCGACGGTATCGACTGCCGCCGCCCAGCGCGCACGCAACAGCGGCTTGTTGGAAGTATCCTGGACTTCTTCGCGTGGCAATATCCGTTTCGCGCCGAGCTGGCACAGCATCTTCTCCTGCTCGGGCTTGCCTGTTACGGCCACAACTTGGTAACCCAGCTTTGCCAGAATACCGATTGATAAGGAACCAACTCCGCCCGTAGCGCCGGTGACGACGATCTCTCCAGCGGCGGGCTCGATTCCTGAGTGCTGAATCGCCTCCACGCACTGCGCGGCAGTGAAGCCGGCAGTGCCATACGACATTGCCTCATCTACAGTCAATCCCTCAGGCAATGGAACTACCCATTCGCCTGGCACTCGAACGTAGCGTGCAAATCCTCCCCAATGGGTCGTGCCTAAGTCATAGCCAGTCACCAATACGGCATCGCCAGGCTGAATTGCTGCGGCCGCGCTTTCCACAACCACTCCTGCCGCATCGATGCCTGGCACATGCGGCGACTGCTGCATAACTCCCGGATGCCCCTGGCAAGCCAACGCATCTTTGTAGTTCAGCGACGAGCAGGCAACTTCGATCAGCACGTCGCCAGGCGGCAAGTCCTCAACTGCGATCGTTTCAACGCCGCGCGTCGTGCCGCTCTCATCGCGACGTACCATCAAACAAGGGAAGGACATCTGCAGGTTCCTCAGGCGTTCGATAGAGAATCAAAACTGCTGTTCAGCTTGAAGCAATTCTTCTCAGCCCTGCAATTCGATCGGCAGCTGATCGATTTTGGCTGCGAGAATAAAATCATTTTCCGACAATCCGCCGATCGCGTGTGTCCAGAGCTCGACTGTCACGTTGCGATATCCCTCGATATGCAGATCGGGGTGATGGCCGTCTCGCTCGGCGATCTCGGCGCATCGATTGAAGAACTCCAAGCCAGCCATGAAGTTCTTTACTTTCCATTCCTTGCGAATCCGCTGCCCGTCATGCGTCAAGGTCCACCCGGCAAGTTGCTGAAGTTGCTGCTGGGCGGCATCGAGTGGATAAGGATCGACGCCACCTTCACAGGGCAGGCACTTTTTCTGAATTAACTGTTCCGGCGTTTGGGTTTTCATGACATTCCTTAAGCTTCGACAATACTCGATCTACTTTGCATTTCACCAACGATTATCCTACGATTATAACCGCATCGTCAATTCACGCTTCTTGGTCACTGGCGGGCCGATTATCATACGAAAATAACTACACTTGGCGTCAGCAAGTTACCTGGCCCGAGCTCCTGAACCAGGTGCAGCAACCAACGAGCCCTTACGCACATCACACAGTAGCCCAGACCAACCACAGTCGAACCATCTGGAATATGAGAGATATGTCTGAAAAGCAGGCTCCCAACTCCCAGGCTCCGTCAGCTTCTCCCTTAGTGGAATTGGAGGTGAAACTTACTTTCCAACAACAGACGATCGACGAGTTACACAGTGTTGTGTTGCAGCAGCGCAACGAACTCGATCGTCTTAAGCGAGAAATCAAGGACCTCTACGATATGATTCGGAAAGTAGTTGAGCAAAGCACAGGCGACGACTTGCCATTCGAAAGGCCACCGCATTACTAGCGGTAAGTTTGTCGAGACTTCAGCTGCTTTTCCCAGTCTTTTCTCTGTCTGGCTCATGTCGAGTTAATGCCAGGCGTCTGTCACACTAAGAAAAGCACCGAGACGGCCGGCTCTAGCGCAAAGTTTTTAGGTAAAGGTATCTAAGGTATTGACCTCAGCAAAAGTACCTAGTGGCTTGGAATTTGTTTTTGTACTCTCTCTCTTGCCAAGCTAAACATTTCCTGCCACCTTCGCCGAATGAAAAACAATAAGCTACAACTTTATTGGATGTGACTTTGGAAATCTCGCAAGAGGCGTTGAATAGTCCAGCGGCCATTACAACTTGAGTCTCCTATGTCATCGCGGGGCAGGTGCCGATGATCCAGCAAGGAAACTATCGACATACGAATGACGCGCTAAGCGAAACTGGCGGAGGTGCTCCCCCAGTACGTTTGACGATGATCTTGGCCAACACCGTCGATTGCGACGCGATGTCGGCGCTGTTTTCTCAGAGTGGTCGGATCGACGTAGTCGAAGCCTCGACCGACATCGACTTCAGCCTGACTCGTTGTCAGCGGTTGTTCCCTCAGGTTATCCTCGTCGATCCCAAAGTCGCCTTCGACAGTCCGCGCCGCGTTGCGGAAGTAGTTCGCCTCGGCCATGCACGCCACGGGATCGTGCTCGACGATCGACTGCACGAGGGACGATTGGCCGAAGTACTGCCGATGAACTCGATCAGCTATTTGACTCGGCAAGCCGGTTTGACGGCTATTGTCGTGGCAATCGTACAAGGCGCCACACACGGCAAGCGAACTTTCGACCCGGCCTTTGCCAGCCGTGTGCTGCGCACACCGCGCGGTTGGCGATTGGAGCAGGCCCACGGTCGGCCCTCGGTGGCGGCCCTGACCAGTCGCGAATTAGAAGTCATGCGCCATCTGGCCCGTGGACGTACGGTACGCGATTGTGCCAAGATTCTTAAATTGGCTGAGAGCACGATCGACAATCACAAGGCAAGGCTGATGAAGAAGCTGGAAATTCACAAGGCGGCTGAACTGACCCATGTCGCCATTCGCGACGGCGTCATTTCGATCTGAAATACGTCCGCCGCTAGCTCCAGCATGTTCCCGCCGACTCTTTTGGATTTCTCTACGTTCTCGCTACGACGAATTGCCGAGAATCCGTCTGCCTTTGCTGCTCCACATAGCGGCCATTCTCTTCTCGCGGTACCCTGTATGAGAGAAAAACCAATTGGCCGAACCTCTCCCGCGATCTGTGGAGCGCAAGAGCACATGCCCCAACCGAAATCATTAGCGGAGCACATCAAATCCCATCAGCCACAAGCTATTCGACAGCGACTGCAAGATGGCGCCCATAGCAGCTACCTGCGCGACTTTGTCTACGGTGCTATTGACGGTACGGTGACGACCTTTGCCATTGTTTCCGCCGTGGCTGGGGCTGGATTCGACTCGGGCATTGTCATTGTGATGGGCATCGCGAACCTGCTGGGCGACGGCTTCAGCATGGCGGCAAGCAACTACTTGGGAATCCGCGCCGAGCAGCAGCAAAAGCAGAGCCTGCGACGCATGGAAGAGATGCACATCGAGCGATACCCCGAAGGCGAAAAAGAGGAAATCCGCGAAATCTTCCGGCAAAAGGGTTTCGAAGGCAACGATCTGGAGCGGGTGGTTGAGGTTATTACCGCCGATGTCAATCAATGGGTCGATACGATGCTCACTGACGAGTTTGGAGTTGCCCTCGAAGGCCCCAACCCCCTGAAGGCGGCCTTTACTACGTTTGCTGCCTTCGTATTGGTAGGTTCACTGCCGCTACTGGCTTTCGCCTATCAGTGGCTCTCGCCGATAGGGCTAGAGAATCCCTATCTCTGGAGTACAGTCATCACAAGCGGAGCATTCTTTGCAGTTGGTGCTGCAAAGTCGTGGTTCATCACGCTCCCTTGGTATCGGGAAGGGCTCGAAACGCTCCTGGTCGGCAGCATGGCCGCAGGCTTAGCCTATTTGGCCGGCGCTATGTTCAGTGGTGTTGCTGTCTAAGTGCGTTGAATCGCGACTGACCGCTGCTTTGCGAATTACTTCCAGTTCACTTTCTGGGTAGGTGCTTCGGTCAAGTACACGCCACAATTGCCCAGATCACAGCGCCCCGGCCATTCGTAGCATGGCAACCACGCGAAAGTCGTTGAATAAGCAATCCGAAGCATAGTACGTTTGCTCTTCGATGCCCTCGAATCGCCGCTTGAAGTCGGCATGCCCGCGCAGATTGTAGAAAAAACGGTTCAACCACCAGGCGTTCATCCCCCGACTCCAACTGAAGTGAGTCAGGCGATTAGCTCGGAACTCACGGTCTTCGATTCCAGCTAACGGCGACAGCCCCAGCATTACTCGTTGCACGCCCTCTTGCTGAAACTGTTCAATGGCCGCCTTCATAATCCCTTCTTCTGCTCGCAGCGGCGCGTCGGGCAGGCGGCGCTTCACTGCGGGCGAGTAGCCAATAACCTTCCCATCGCAAAAAATCGGATCGAAGAATGCAAACGCAGTAGGTCGGCCGGCAGGCGATACCAGAAAAAACTTACGTACCTCTGGTTCATCCGCAAAAACGATCGGCCGATTCAGAAACCGCACGGTTCGCTTTGTTCTTCGAGTCGCCTGCCAGGTTTGCGAAAGTGCGCGAATCTCCTCCACATCAAAGTCTTTGGCAAATGTGCCTTCGCGAACTACAAAATCATGCTTCGAGAGCCAGTTCGTCGCGTGTCGCAGCCGTTCCTTCTTTTTGCCCGCGAAATCGTATCCTGCCAGTTCGATTCGTGTATCCCATCCCAACTCGTTGATCCAAAACCCCAGCCGCTGCAGGATCTCGGCTGTTGTTCGCGCAATCTGCCAGAAGCATGGCTTGCGAAAACGCTTCAAGAATTCCCGTAGCAGCGGTTCGTGTCCCGCCATAGGCCCGACCGGATCGGCCAGCACACTGGTGACGCCCCACTTCTGCTGGTAGGCAAGATAACACTCGCCATGCCAGAACCAGCTGAGCCCCGCTTGAACCGCAGTCGAGTAAGCCTGCGTAAACGAGCCGTATTGCCGCACCATTTGCAGACGCCGCTCTTGCTGCGCTTGGCATTCTTCCTCTACCTTAGTCAACAACTTCCTGCAGCTCCGAACCGTATAAATAGAACTATTCGAATCCTTTGCAAATCACGAATCTCGCTGGTTAGCGAGGCGAGTTGCTTTCGTTATCACCGACATGCCCTTGCGCCACCCTCTCAGGGTGTGCTTGTCCATCCCGCTCATGTAAACAGGTTGCCGTGGCCATTTCTTAGCAAGTATCATGATCGCACGATGCCAGGCAATCTCAACAAGCAACGACGCTTTCTCTTGCCTCCCACGGTGCTGCTCGCATCCATCCTTTTGATCCTGGCACTTCACCGCTGGCTGCCGCTCGCCGATTTGTGGGGCAGCGCCGGAAGGGCGATTGGCATTGCCACGATCCTGGTCGCACTGGGGGTCAATATCTACTGCGCGCTTGAGTTTCGTCGCCGCCAGACAACCATCATCCCCTTCCACCAATCGACGGCACTTATCGCTACTGGCCTTTATCGGTATAGTCGCAACCCGATCTATCTAAGCATGGTCGTCTTGTTGGGAGGTCTCGCCATCACGCTTGGCACGGCTGCGCCTTGGATCGTACCACCCCTGTTCGCTGTGGTGATCTCCAGGCTGTTTATTGAGAAGGAAGAAGCGATGCTTGCTGACGCCTTTGGCCGGCAGTACCTCGACTACTGCCGGCGGGTGCGCCGCTGGCTCTGAGCCGCTATCGCCCAAGCAGCCAACCATCGTCTGCCCCGGTGAATATAACGGTTTCTCGCGGGAGGCAATCGAGCTGGAACTTATCAAGAAACTGTTCGATTTCAAGCTCCCTCCGTGGCCCCAGACCGCACCACTCTCCCAATAGCCCGAGCACTCGCTCAGCACTCACCCCCTGCTCGCGATAAGACGACAACCGACTATCCCCATGCCGCTTGGCCAACCGCTTGCCATCCTCGCC
>JAGQOW010000125.1 GCA_020427155.1 Planctomycetales bacterium
GATAAAGCTGCGCTTTGAAGGCGGCGTAAACAACCGCTCCGCAGAAACGTCGGTTCCGAACGGCCAAGTGCGCGCTGCGGTTAACGTAGACGTTGATGCTGCTGGGCGAATATCTCGCCGGCTTGGGTACACCAGGCGCGCTACCGGCGCTACCCACTCGCTGTTCGCGTCTGTTGCAGAGCTGCTAGCTGTGAACGGCAACGACTTGAAAGCGTACGACGCGAATCTGAGCGCGACCACTGTGCTCGCCGGCGTAGGTGAAGCGGATATATCGTACGCCCACGTAGGCACCGCAGTTATATGGAGTAACGGCACGCTGATCCGCAGAATAAACGTAGACCTAGAAGACGAGCCGCACGCGCTAGACTGTCCGTCGCAACCTACGCTAACCGCCGTTGCTAACGGCGGGCTCACCGCAGGCAAGTACCAAGTCGCGGTAACGTACAAAAGCGCTACAGGCGAAGAGTCCGGTAGTAGTGTTGCGCACGTTGTGCAGGTATCAGACGGCCAGGCCATCCAACTGTCAAACATAGCGCAGCACAGCAGCGCCGCGTACGTAAGCGTGTACGCTACGCGCTGCGACGGCGAAGAGCTGCTGCATGTCCGGAATCTGCCTAACGGCACGGCTAGCTACATCCTTACTGAGCAGCAGCGCGGCAAGCGCTTGCGAACTCAGTTTCTGGAACCGATGCCGCCCGGTCAGATAATTCGTTACATGCACGGTAGGCTGTTTGTGGCTGATGACGCAATGTTGCGCTGGTCTGCGCCGCTGCGTCCAGGGCTAGGCGACCCGGAAGACTATATCGGTTTTACCGGGCGCATTACTATGATCGAGCCGGTAGGTGACGGTCAGCAGGCAGGGGCGTATATATCTGCTGAGCACGTAACGAACCCAGACAAAGCGGCTGTCTACTACGTGGCCGGTGCCAACCCTGACAAATGGCTTAGCGTTCGCGCGTATTCTAGCGGCGCGGTGCTTGGCTCTGCCGCGCAAGTACCCGGTGAGATAGCTGGGCTTAAAGACTACAGCGGTAACGTGCCAGTGTGGCTTAGCCAGAACGGTATGTTTTGCGTAGGGCTGCCAGGCGGCGTAGTAAAAGAACTTTCTAGAAACAGGTTCGTTGCTATAGCTAACGGCAAATCGGCTGCTACGTTAATACGCGCTAAAGATGGCGTAGACCAGATGGTCACCGCTGTTCGCGGTGGCAGCACTTCTGGCGCTGTAGCCACCGACGCTGTTACAGTCACTGTTACAAGCAATGGAGTTACCACGTGAGCGGGTATGCGGCGTTTCTCGACTACGCTAACAACGCGCTTAAGTCTGCGTACGATGCTATGGACGTAGCTACGAATATGAGCCTGTCGGCTCTTATGCCCACTGTCTGTGCGACGGTGGTTTTCTGGCGCACGCCAACAACCAAAGAGAGGTAAAACTATGTACGACGTCGATTTGTGCGACGCCGATCTACTGCGGCACCGAGGCGAAGTGGCGCGCGCCATTCGTAATCGTCGCTGGGAACCGCACGTGAACGGCATTCTGCTTCCGGACATGCATGCTGTCGCAGGCATTACGTGCACTCACTCTGTCAACGGCAGAGGCGTTCGCGTAGATCGGAATCTTATGCCCACCGAAGGCCGTAATTGGGCGCTGTCGGTTCTGGTGAAGAACAGCACGCCTATCGCAACTTGGTACGGTGCGCTGTTCGAAGGCGACTACACGCCGGCTGCTGGTCTTACAGCGTCGACGTTTACCGCGTCTACTACGGAGTACACCGACTACGACGAGTCGACCCGCGTCGCGGTTACTTTCGGCTCCGTGTCGTCTGGCTCCGTAAACAACACCGGCAACGAGTCCGTGTTTACGATTGCGTCCGGCGTGTCTGACGACACGTTGTACGGGATCGGGTTCTTGTCGGCATCTGCAAAGTCGGCGACTACTGGCACGCTGCTTTCCGTGCTGCGGTTCAGTTCCGAACGCGTAGTCAACGCCACTGACACGCTGAACATCGGACTCACGCTGTCGCTTACTAGCTCGTGACGGAGCGGTACGCTAACTGGTACGTCGCGCGTTTTGACGCGCGCGTCGTACCGGACAGCGTAGTAGCTATTGGTGAGAAGCTGCTCGGCGAGACTGTGTCTAAGACAAAGGCTGCCGGCCTGGGCAGCGGCAAACGTAGCATCGTACTTCCAAACGGCCAGGTGATAACGGCCAGACTCGTTGGCGCTACGCCGATACTCGAGATTTCTCCAGTCGTTGTGTCAGGTTCTGCGCCAGAACCGGTACAAGACTGGGTAGTGTGCCTAGGAGCGCGTAAATACTCGGGCAGCGGGGCTGTGTTTAGAATCCTCCGCGTAGCTACGTACTCCGAAGGCTTCGATAGTCAGTTGTCCGACTTTGATTTCGAAGAGCTGGCAACAGAGTCGGAATACTCTGTTGTAGTGTCCGGCGTTCCGTCGCCAGTAATACCAACGTACGACGTGTCTTTCAACGCCGACTATACAGAGCTAGTGGCGGCTACGACGTTTACTACGTCGTCCCCAGTTAGTACGTTTGAAGCTGTAATGCGGTTTGACGTCGACATATTGTTTAACGGCGCTTTGACAGCTAATGCTGTGTGGGGTGAGTTCTCCGGCGTGGCTGCTTCTGCTGTTTTTGTGCCGACTGGTGTGCATGTAGCTCTAGGCAAGCAGTTTGACGCAGCAGATAAGAACTATGTCTACTGGCCCACAGGTAGTACACGTCAGATACTTCAGTTTACGAACGACACTACGTACGCAAACCAGTCTCTTACTGGGTACGTCATGCCTAGTAGAGGCCACCTAGAGACTATCTACTTGCAGGGGCAGCGCATAATTGTCATGCGCGCCGGCGTAGTGCAGTACGACGTGATAGGTCCGCACGGTGGTTTTTACGCGTCTGGGCTAGACATGGCTACCAACGGCGCCGTGACTAAGCTGTTGGTGCCAGGCAGGAAGCTTAATACGTCGCCGGACCCAGTAAACGAGTCGCCAGCAGTGCTGCTGTTCGATGTTTCGTACAACGAAGACGGACTGATTGAGTCCGTGGCGTACAACTCGCTTGTGTATGTATCTCTGCCGGACCAAACCACTGGAGTTACGTGGGACGGTCGATTCGTCGGGCTTGCGTGTTCCGCTA
Organism: Planctomycetales bacterium; assembly: GCA_020427155.1. GTDB lineage: Bacteria > Planctomycetota > Planctomycetia > Pirellulales > Lacipirellulaceae > Bythopirellula. The sequence goes on from JAGQOW010000125.1 coordinate 3,158, forward strand.
ACGCCGATTACGTGTTTGCTACGTATACAGTTAGTAGAGCAGAGGACGCCGGTGCTAAACGCGACTTGCTAGTGCGTATACCTGCGTCGCTGTTTTCAGCTGCTGGTACTGCGATAGGCTCGCTGAACACGCTAGTCAGCGAAGTCGAAGTGCTTTTTGATTCGTTCGGCGCTAACGATCTTGCTCCGTCAGGTTCTGTGGACAACGACGGCCGGCTGCTCCTTGCGCCAGATGAAAATCACGTGCTGTTCGCTGCTGACGGGGCGCTGCGCCTTTTGCGGTTGAGCGACGGCGAGCTTGAAGACGCCACATACGCAGTGGCGACGTACGACAAATACCTGCTATGGCCTAAAGGCCAAGCGTTTCCAGCCAGGACAGTGTAAATGAACAAAAACCTAGTAGCGCAAGAAACTACCACTACCGGAACTGGCACGTACATCGTGTCAGGGTCGATTGGCGGGCGGCAGACGTTTGCCGACGCCTTCGCTAACGGCGACGCAAACATCCCGTACTGCGTAACGAACCTGGCTGACGAATGGGAGTTTGGCCTAGGGACGTGGACGGAAGGCTCGCTGGAGCTGTCTCGAGACGTTGTGTTGTCTAGCACTAACAGCGACGCGGCGGTTAGCTGGGCCGCAGGTACGAAGCGCATTTACGTTGTAGCGCACGCCGACGTTTCTATGCCGGCAGTTCGGCACACTGTGTCTGCAGTCCCTCCTACCGTCGACCGTGACGGCACTGAAGGGTACGGTCAGGGGTCTTTCTGGATAGACACTGGGTCTGGGTACACGCTATTTATTTGCGTCGACGCGTCTACCGGCGCTGCCGTGTGGGTGCGTATGGCTGGGTTTAGAAGTGGCAACGACATTTTTACTTACGGCGTTACTGGCGAAGACAACCAGCGCGTTCGGTTTAGCGTAGCCGAAGCGCTGTTGGCTTTTGGGTACGCTGTCCTGTCGACTGATGGCCCAGTGCCAAGCTCTTTTCTGGCCGGCTCTAATGACGGCGGTACGAGCTTCGGCGTAGGCGGCGTAGTGACCGGCATGCTTACTACCACAAACGCCACTCCGGCTAACCTGGCGTTTGAAGGTGATAGCGGTACGCACGGCGGCATTCCCGTAGGCGACCACCACGCCACACTGCTGGTCGACGGAGTTGTAACCGCAGTGCAGGACGACGGCAGCGCCGGTAAAAGCTGGCATATTCGTGGCATGGCTAAGTCAGTGAGTGGTACAGCCTCGCTAGAAGGCACTCCGGCCGTTACTGCCGTGGACGACTTCGGCACAGTGACTGGGTGGGACGTGACTTTGGTAGTTAGCGGCAACGACGTGCTTGTCCAGGCTACCGGGGCCAGCTCTACTAACATCGCGTGGAGCATGTCGCTCAATACTGCGCGTGCAGGTTGGGAGAGCGCGTGAGCGGCTTTTTCCCTACTGGCGCTGAAGCTACTGGCGCAGAGAGCGAACCGCCGCTGGCTTTGACCGAAACGGTCGACGCTTCAGATACGCCAGCTATTTCTCAAGCGTCTACGCACGCGCTAACTCAGGCTATGGCAACTACGCAGTCGCAGGTAGCCGCGCTAATTTGGTTCTTGAACGAGGCCGCTACTGCTACAGACGCCGTGCTAGACGGCTTGTTTCCGCGGCTGCGTGAGTATTTCGCTGCTACTGAGTCCGCCACGCTAAGCAACGACATGGCGCTGTCAGTGGTAGACCAGTTTGCCGAGAGCGACGCTACTCTGTTCGTGTGGTCGCTTATAGTGTCTGACACTGCCGCAGAAAGCAGCTCTGTGTCGCTTACGCTCGGCTACGTAGAACGCCTTGTAGACCTGGCAGTAGCTATAGGCGTCGTCGAGTCTAGGTGGGAGGGCGCGCTAGCTGTGGCCGAGGCTATGGTGCTGCAGGACATGGCTGCAAACGGATGGTCGCTAGCTTTGCTGGAAACGGCCACAGCCGCTGAGGCGGTACTGCCTAGCTTGCTGCGCGTGGCAGCGCTGTTGGAAAGTATGGCGGCTTCGCAGAGCGTGGTTGATACGCTGCGCATAGTAGCTACTGTGGACGAGTCGGCAGACTTGGCAGACGAAGCGCTGACTGGATTGTCTGCTTTGCAGCTCGTAAGTGAAGGCGCTACGTTGTTTGCTGGAGTGACGCTAGGCAGCGTCGAGTACAGCGCGTTTGTGGTCAATCTAGCGACTAAAGCTATAGTCGAGTACCAGAACTTTCCGTTCAACAGCTTCGCTAGCTGGAATGACCGCTATTGGGGCGGGTCTGATTACGGCCTGTTCGAGCTCGTCGGTGACACCGACAACGGAGACGAGATAGCCGCGTGGGTGCGCACGGCGCTGGGTAACCTCGGCACAGGCAAAGCCAAGCGCGCGCCTTCTATGTACGTCGGATATACGTCTACCGGAACTATGGTGCTTAAAGTCATAACGACTAGCTCTGACGGCGCGAAACACGAGTATTGGTACGAAATGGCAGAGCGCGACGCTAGCGCTAGCAGAGAAAACCGCATAAAGATTGGGAGGGGGCTGAAGTCAGTGTACTTCGCGTTCGAGCTGCACAACAAAGACGGCGCCGACTTCGCTATTGACAACGTAGAGCTTTTGCCAATGCTGCTTGACCGGAGAATTACGTGACCATTTACGACAATCTGGAGACGCTGACTACCGGCGCATTCGCTATATTCCAGCAGTACGCTAACGCGTCGTTGGATGCTGCGTACCAGGCGGTAGCATCTCAACAGAATTTCGCGTTTCAGCCGATCCCGCTGTCAGTAGCGTTTGACGCGATTACGGTGAACGGCGGGTCGTTTATAGAGCCGGAAAAACCCGTAATTGCTATCGACCCGTTCGAAGTGCCGGACGTCCCGTCTGAGCCTACTATCGCCGCGCCTGTGCTAGACAGCTTCGGCACCGCCCCTTCTGATCCGGGCATAACCACGGTGTACTCGCCGCCCGGTGGTACACCGGACCCGTTTACTGCGCAGCGCCCAGGCAACGCGCCTACGTTCGACGAAGTAGAGTTCCCTACTGCTCCGGTCTACGTCATTCCAGACTTGCCTGTGTTCGCTGGGCTGAACATTCCGGACGCGCCGGACATCGTAATTCCTACGTTTTCGGCCGAGCGCCCAGAGGCTACGTTTAGCGCGCCTAGCAACAACTTTGCGTTTTCCGAAGTCGACTACGCTTCTACGCTGCTTACCGCCGTCACTGCTAGGATTTCGGCCATGCTTGACGGTGGCACTGGCTTGCCCGCTGCGATAGAGCAGGCGCTGTTTGACAGAGCCAGCGCTCGAGAGAACGAGACGGCTGAGCAAGCTGAGCAAGACGAGGTCGCGCTGTTTGTAGAAAGCGGTTGGACTGAACCGAACGGCATACTGTCAAAGCGGCTGCGCCGAATCAGACAGAACAACCAGAACCAGCGCAACGCGCTGTCTAGAGAAATTCGACTGCAGAACGCGAACATAGAAGTCGAAAACTTGCGGTTTGCCGTTAGCCAGGCCGTAAGCCTTGAGCAAGTGCTCATCTCCATGCACATGGCTAAGGAGCAGCGCAGATTCGAAGTAGCCAAGTATGCGTTCGAAGTGTCTCGCTCTATATTCGACGCTCAGGTGGCTTTGCACAACGCGCTAGTCGAAGCCTATAAAGTCGACGCCGAAGTATTCCGTAATCGCGTGCAGGCAGCGCTGGCCGTAGCCGAAGTCTACAAGGTGCAGATAGAAGGACAGCGAGCGCTGGCCGACGTCAATAAGAGCCAGGCCGACGCGTACGATTCGTTGATCCGCGGCATTCTTGCTCAAGTAGAGATATATAGGGCCGACGTGCAGGCTCGCACGGCGCAAGTGGAAGCAAACAGAACGCGCATTGAAGGCTACCGCGCTGAAGTGCAGGCGTTTGCGGAGCTGGTGCGTGCGTACGGTATCGAGTGGGACGCTTTTGGTTCGCGGGTGCAGGCAGAGCTAGGTAAAGTGCAGGCGGCTGAAATCGAAGCGCGCATATTCGACACCCGCACTCGAGCGTACGGCATCCGTGCCGGCGTAGCTATCGACAAGCTCAAAGCCGAAGTCGATGTAGAACAGCTGCGGTTGCAGAAATTCAACACTAACATGCAGCGGTTCATAGCTTTGTTGCAGGGCGAAAGCGCGCGCGTGACAGCCGGTGCCCAGATTTCCGGTGCCGAAGCCGCTGTTTACTCCGCCGCTGGCAACATGGCTAGGGCGCACTCTGAAGCTAGCGACCGCACGCTGCAGTTCCGGCTAGCTAAAGCGCAGGCTGTGTTTGACGCCGAGCTCAAGAACGGCGAGATAAACATTCAGTACCTTGTTGAAGCAGCTAGGCTGGCGCAGCAGAACTTGCAGTCTATCTCGCAGGTTCTCGCGCAGCTCGCCGGGTCGTCGCTGTCGGCTATCAACGTCAACGGCTCCGTTAGTGGTAACATCTCTATCGCCGATTCGACGCAGCGCATCAAAGACTTCAACTACCGCGGACTCACGCTTAACGACGCGGACCCAGGGTTTATCTGATGCAGGAAGTAGCGATTCAGGGATTGACGCAAGACGAAATGGACTTCGTCTACAACGTAGAAGTGCTCGGCTTGCCGCAGCGCAAAGCCGCTGTTATGGCCGGCATGCCGCTAAACAAAGTCACTGCGGCTCACGTAAAGCAAGCCAGAGCTACTGTGCGCGCGGAGATAAACGGCTCCGCGCAGATAACGAAAGACGACATCGTGACCGGTATGCGTGACGCTATAGATCGCGCGCGCATACTGGCTGACCCCATGACGGAAATCGTCGGCTGGGAGAAGATCGCCAAGCTGCTAGGCTACGACGCACCGCAGAAAGTCGACATCAATATCGTCGCGTCTATCGAAGTACTTAAAAACAACGCTCGCCGTATGACTGACGCCGAATTGGCGGAAGCTGTCGGCGCCAGAGGGGTCATTGATGGCGACTTCTTCGAAGTCACTGAAGGCTAAGCTAGCTGACGTAGTAGTCGACAAAGTACGTTGCCGCGCTTGCGGAGAGCCTAGGAAGCTAGACGATTTTCGGCTATTCAAGGCTTCGCCGGATCGCGTCTACATGGACTTTTGTGTGCACTGTGAGAAAGTGCACGGCACGCTGACGCTGTACAGGCGCTACAACGCTTACGGCACTCGAGAGATAATCGACGCCGTGTTCGCTGCTGCGCACGTAGTGCCGATCCGCAGAACACCGGAGCAGGTTCGCCTGTTGGTAGAGGCAAACCCTGCGGAGCAGCCAGCGTCTAACGAAGACGTACTTCGCATGGAGATGGAGCGCCGAGAGCTTTCTAGGCGCAACTTGATGTACTTCACCACTCAGATGATGCCTGAGTACAAGCCAGGTTGGGTGCACCAAGACATCTGCCGTAGGCTCATGAAGTTTGTGCGCGACGTTGAGTCTGGGCTGTCACCTAGACTCATGATCTGTATGCCGCCGCGGCATGGTAAGTCGCAGCTAGCGTCTGACATGTTTCCTAGCTGGGTGCTTGGTTTGCACCCGGAATGGAACGTTATTGCGTCGTCGTACGCTCAGAGTCTGCCTTTGGGTTTTTCGCGCAACATTCGTGACCGGTTGAACGACCCGGAATACCAAGCCATTTTCGGTGGTACTAAGCTACGCCCTGACGCGAAAGGCATCGAAGAGTGGAAGACTACGAAGGGCGGCGGGTACATTGCCGCTGGTGTAGGTACTGGTATCACCGGTAAAGGCTACACGGTCGGTATCATGGACGACCCGATTAAAGACCAGGAAGAGGCTGATTCTGACGTAATTCGCGCCAAGACGTACGCGTGGTATCAGTCAGTGTTCCGAACGCGTGTAGCGCCAGGCGGCGGCATTCTGATTATCAACACCCGCTGGCACTGGGCTGATCCGTCTGGGCTGCTACTTGACACTGATGAGCAGCTAGCTAAAGCCGGCGTTCCTCCAGAAGAGCGTGAGAACTGGGACGTTATTTCGTACCCGGCTTTGGCCGAGGGCGACGAGTATTTGATGCGCAACGGCCGCATAGAAACCGATCCGGCAGAGCCGGAAACGGCGCTTAGGCTACTGCGGAAGAAAGGCGAAGCGTTGCATCCAGAGCGGTACGCGAAGCGCGAGCTCATAAAGATTCGCAACGGCATGTCGGCGTCTATATGGAACGCGCTTTACCAGCAGCGACCGACTCCCGAAGAAGGCGATTTCTTTAAGCGCGACGACTTCTGCTACAGGTGGCTTGATCCAGCGTTCCGACCGTTGCTTAGCACGTTCATGACGGTCGACTACGCTATAGGACAGAAGCAGCGCAACGACTTCACTGTGATGGGGTGTTGGGCTCTAGACTGGGACGACAACCTTTTCTTGCTGGAAGTGCGTCGTGGTCGGTGGAAAACCGACGACATAGTGTCAAACGCTGTGGCTATGGTCGAGCGCCACAAGCCGTCAGTGTACGCTGGTGAACGCGGCCAGATACATATGGCGGTGTGGCCTTTGATAGAAGCCGAGCTAGCCAATAAACGTCTGTACCCGGTAGTAGACGACTCGCTGCTGCCTATGCAAGACAAAGAGATACGTGCCAGGCCGCTGCAGGCGCGTATGCAGCGTAGGAAACTGTTCTTTTCCTACGAAGGCGCTACAAAGCCGGAAGACTACGACCGCGTAGAGAAAGAGCTCCTACAGTTCCCCAATGGCGCGCACGACGACTGCGTAGACATGATGGCGTGGGCTGCTAGACTGGCCCTTAATATGCCGCTTCCGCGCAGGCAGCAGCCCAAGAAACACAAGTCGTGGAAAGACACGCTTAGATCATTGGCAAACGACTCCACTAAATCTGCTATGTCGGGATAACAAATGGCAAACGATAGAGACACCGCACGCGACCAGTACGAGTACTACCGGTATTGCTATGACAACGGGCACCGACAGTTCATAGAAACTGCTGAAAAGTGCTTCAAGTTCTGGCGCGGCGACCAGTGGGACGCTGTGGATAAGGCCAAGCTGACTCGAGCCGGCCGGCCCGCGCTCACGTTCAACGTAGTCGAAGCGCTGGTGCGGTCGATGGAAGGCATCCACAGAACGCTCCGCAACGACGTGCGGTTTTTGCCTGTAGCAGACGCCGGTATGGAAGACGCACGCGTGCGCGACGCCGTGTGGCTGCACGTGCAAAACGCTAACCAGATGGATTTCCTAGAGACGGAAGTGCTGAAGAAAGGGCTCATTATGGGCCGCGCGTACTACGACGTGCGCGTTAGTTACGACGACTCGTTTCAGGGCAGCGTGCAGGTTACGTCCCCGCGTAGCCAAGACATCGTTCTGGACCCAGGCTTTGAGCAGTACGACCCGGAGTTCTGGCCTCGTGTGTTCAAGCGCCGCTGGGTTAGCTACGACGACATCCTAGAGATGTTCGGCAAAGAAAAAGCGGACTCTGTGCGGTACAACGTGATACCTGAGTTCTTCGATTACGAAGATATGTTTATGGCGCAGCAAATGGGAGCGCTTCCGTACTACAACACGGAAGCCATGTCTAACCAAGACGGCGTGCGCGGGTTGCTGTTGCTAGACCAGCAGTACAAAGTATTCAAAAAGAAAGAAGTGTTCGTCGACATCAATACAGGCGACACGTCTGAAATCCCTGAAACTTGGGACCGCAACCGCATAGCCAGGGTGCTAGAGCTTACTCCGGGGCTTTCCACTACGACCAAGAAAGTGAAGACTGTTCGTTGGGTTGTTACGTGCGAAGGCACTGTGATGCACGAAGACGACAGCCCGTACAAGTGGTTCACTACGGTTCCTTTCTTCCCGAACTTCGTAGACGGGGTTAGCAAAGGGGCAGTAGAAAGCATCCTCGACCCTCAGATGCTGTACAACAAAGTGTCTAGTCAGGAGCTGCACATAATCAATCAGACGGCCAACAGCGGGTACAAAGTCAAAACTGGTACGCTGCTGAACATGACGCCGGAAGAGCTGGAAGAGCGCGGCGCTGAAAACGGGATTGTGTTCGAGCTGTCGGACATGGATGGCCTTGAGCGCCTAGTGCCTAACTCTGTGCCTACCGGGCACGACCGGATCAGTTTCAAAGCCGACAAGATCATGCGCGACCTGGTCGGCGTATCGCAGCAGGCCAGAGGGTTTGCTCGAGAGGACGTAGCCGGTGAAGCGATTATGGCTAACCAGGCCGCGCAAGAAATAAATCTCGCCGGGTGGCTTGGTAACTTGCATCGTACGAAGCAGTTGCTCGCGTCGCGCGTTATGGACTGCGTGCAGTCGCACTACACCGAGACGCGTACAGTCTTGATTGCTAGGGGCTCCGTATTTAAGCCAGACGTCGAAGAAGTCGTACTTAACCAGCTTACGCCGGAAGGCGAAGTGCTTAACGACATGACTCGCGGTAAGTACACGACCACGCTGGTGCCTGCGCCTAGTCGCGCGTCTATGTCCGAAGAAGACTTCAAGCTGCTGTTGGAACTGCGTAACGCAGGCATCGCTATACCCGATAACTTGCTTATCGAACTGTCGCCCGCCGCTAACAAAGCGCAGATTATCCAGGCGCTCAATGGCGATTCGAACGAAGCGGTCAAGGCCCAGCAGGAAGCAGAGCTGCGGCGCTTCGAAGCCGACACTGCTAAGGTCAACGCTATGACTGAGAAAGAGCAGTCTGCCGCGGCGCTCAACGCCGCTCGCGCTGCGAAGTTCTCTGTCGAAGCAAATACCGACCCAGATGCGGCGTGGGAACGCACTGAACGCGCTCGCATAGCGTCTGCGCAGCAGCAGCACGACGACAAAATGGCGCTCGAGCGCGATAGGCTGGCCCAAGATCAGCGGCAGCACGCAGACGACGTTGCTGTACAATTGACGCAGATAGAAAGCCAGCGTAAAGCAGCAGAAGCCACAGCAGAGACTAAACGCGCGTCTATGTCTCGGCGTAGTAAGTAACGGCGCGCACAGCCTAAGGGAAAGCATATGTTTTTTGGACCCGATGACATCGACGACGATACCGACCTGACCGGCCTTGATCGTGGTGACGACTTGCCGAACGACGACGCACCTAGTAGGGGCGCTGACGGTCGGTTTACAGCTAAGGACGACGGCGACGGCGGTAAGGACGACGGTAAGGACGACGGTAAGGACGACGGTAAGGACGACGGCGACGACGGTAAGGACGACGGTAAGGACGACGGCGACGACGGTAAGGACGACGGCGACGACGGTAAGGACGACGGTAAGGACGACGGTAAGGACGACGGCAAGGACGACGGCAAGGACGACGGCAAGGACGACGGCAAGGACGACGCTCAGCTGTCAGCAGACGACATCGTCAAACAGAACTTCCCAGTCCGCCTGACTAAAGCCATCAAGCAACGCAACGACGAGCGCCAGGCGCGAGAGCAGCTGCAGCGGGAGCGCGACGAGCTCGAGCGCGAGCTCAAGGCGCTTAGAGAGAAGCCGGGCGACACTGCCGACGACCCTGCAGCTAAGCTGGACGCAGAGCTCGACAAACTGTACGTGGA
>JAGQOW010000126.1 GCA_020427155.1 Planctomycetales bacterium
GCTTCTGGCACAAACTTTCACTCTTCGAAGAGTCGGCCCGAGTGCCAATGGTCATGTATGCTCCTGGCATGAAAGCTGCAGGAAAGCCGTGTAGCCAACTCGTCGAGCTCATTGATCTGTATCCGACCCTTACAAGATTGTGTGGCCTCGACGTGCCAGGGGGGCTGGATGGTGCAGACATCGCGCCGCTGTTAGACGACCCATCGCAGGCGGTGAAAGAAGCGGCCTATACGGTGGTCTCGAGAACCACTCACGCCGAGGCTGATCATGCCAGGCACATGTCCTTTCTGGGCCGCACGGTCAGGACAGACCGTTGGCGATATACCGAATGGGAAGATGGTAAGAGAGGCACTGAGCTTTACAACGAGAAGGACGATCCCCGAGAACTCAATAACCTGGCTGAGAATCAAGGCTATGCAGAAGTTCAGCAGCATTTACAGCAGCTTATTTCCTTGTCGCAGGCACAATAGGACCGGGCTCCGCATTTCGAACACCTCGATAGCAGCTACAGGTTTATTATTGGCGGTACTTGACTCTTGTGTCTGGGCGCAAGAGAGCAAGTATTTCCAGTCTGCGCCACCCGATGCATTTCTCGACGGCTCGACGTTGGCTTACTATGGAAGCGAAAACGAGTGGAGTCGGCGGCAGTTTTCTGTAGAAAAGGCCGACAAGAGTCGCAAGCGGCAAGGGCAACGTCAGCTGCTAGGGATACTTGACGGTAAGTCGGCTGAGGTAGTCGGATTGTCGAGACAGCGAATTCAAGCAGATCCGACCGACTTGGAATCGCATTTTACCCTTGCCATCGCCTACTCTCAGCTTGGAGAGCATGACCAGGCTTTCGAGGTCGCGAAGAAGGCGATAGATGCAGGATTGCCCATCGAGCGATTTCTTGCCGGCCCCCGGCACTTGCTTCAGCCGCTACTGGAGACTGAATCATTTCAGAAGCTTCTGTCACAGCAATCCGTCCCCATCCTCCACGGTCCCATGCTGGGTTGTGTCTCCGATCACGGCGCGAAGGTTTGGGTACGGACGGCCAAAGAAGAGACAGTAACAGTCAAGGTTTACGCCTGTGATCCCGGCGGAGTGCCTACAGACCAAGTCGTAGAATCAGCAACGGCAAAGTCCGATGCGCAAGTTGACTATACCGCGATTGTTGACCTCAGCAATCTGCAGCCCGGCACCGAATATGCCTACGACGTGACTGTGGGTGACATAGCGGCAACTCAGGGTTCACTCCCGCGCTTTCACACGTTTCCTCCATTGGGAAGTTCGGTGAGGATGCAGATTGCATTTGGCGGCGGGGCAGGCTATATCCAAGAGCATGAGCGGATGTGGGATACGGTATCCGCGTATCGGCCTGATGCGCTCTTTCTGTTGGGCGACAATGTCTATATTGACTTGCCCGAAAAGCCTCGTGGGTTGCATCGCTATACGTACTATCGCCGTCAGTCGCGGCCGGAGTTTCGCCGGTTGGTCAGTTCGACTCCCGTCTTTTCGATTTGGGACGATCATGACTGTGCGATGGATGACGTTTGGATGGGGCCCTTTGTCGATCGCCCAAGTTGGAAGCCCGATATGTTGACTGTCTTCCGCGAGAACTGGGTCAATCCTGCCTATGGCAACAGCGTAGCTCCCGGTTGTTGGTATCAGTTGACGATCGGCGATGTCGACTTTTTCTTTCTCGACACACGATACTATCGAACTAATCCATTTGGCGAAAAGCCGACGATGCTGGGGCCTATTCAAAAGGCTTGGTTGCTCGAAGGTTTGAAACAGTCGCAGGCGACCTTCAAGGTATTAGTTTCTTCGGTCCCCTGGGCGCCTGGGGCCAAGCCTGGAAGTCATGACACATGGGACGGGTTTCTCGCTGAGCGAGAGGAAATATTCTCGGCTATTGAAACGCAGAAGATTGATGGCGTCTTGCTGCTATCGGCAGATCGCCATCGGAGCGACGCCTGGAAGATTGACCGGCCTGGCGGCTATGCTTTATACGACATGATGAGTTCGAAACTCACGAACGAACACACCCACGAATGTTTTGCTGAATCGATCTTCTGCTACAACGAAGCCTGCTCGTTCGGGTTATTGTCGATCGACACATCCCAAGCAGATTCCGCAGCGACCTACCAGGTCATCAATATCGATGGCAAAGTTGTTCATACCTTGCCGCTGCGGAAAAACCAGTTGAGCCATTAGGCTACGACCGAATGTCCTTAGGCGCTGGCGCTGGAAGGAACCGACCAGTGGCCGTCTTGGCGGTACTTGCGCGAAAGCATTGCCGAAGCTTCTTTGTCGTCGATGATCGATTCGTTATGAGGATCGAAGCGAATGGTGCGTCCTAAGCGAGTGGAGATATTTCCCAGGTGAATGGCTGAGGCTGTTTGGAAAGCGGCCTCGATTGGTGCATTGGGCGTTCCGCCCGACTTGATGCAGTCCACCCAGTTTTGCTGATTCTCGGCAACCTCAGGTTTGACGCTCCCATCCAGTTTGACTTCCACGCGTTCTTTGTTGTCGTCGAAAACTTCGAACTTTCCGCGTTTGCTGAGAAACATCTTGCCTTTGCTGCCAAAGTATTCCGCTCCGGCATCGACGTTGTACGGGTACGAAGTGGACCACAGCCGCTGCTCGTAGATCAACATCCGCGGCTTACCACTTGCGCTAGGGTATTCAAGGGAGACTTGCATAGTATCGGCCCATTCGCGGTCGTCGTCGAAATAGTAGATACCGCCGACGCCCGAGACCGCCGTAGGATGCCCTTCGACGCCCAGTCCCCACATCGCATAGTCCAACTCGTGGACCCCATCGTTTCCCATACCTCCAGAACCGAAGTTGAACCACCAATGCCAGTCGTAGTGGAATCGATTGGCTTGGAAGGGTTGCCACTCCGCCGGGCCAACCCAAGTGTCGTAGTCAACTCCCTTGGGCGGTTTGGAGGGCTGTTGATGGCCGATGGTGTCACGCCGTTGCCAGTTCCAGCAACGGGCGATCAGGATGTCGCCGATGATCCCTTCGCGGAGCAAGCCGATGGCCTGCTGCATGCCGACACTCGAGCGAGACTGGGTCCCATGTTGAAAAATCAGTTTATCGTGTTTGCGAAGCGATTCGACGAGTAGCTGGCCTTCTTGGAAATTGTAAGAGCAAGGCTTTTCGACGTAGACGTGCTTTCCTGCGTCGAGCGCCATCAGCGCCGCTGGCACATGCCAATGGTCGGGCGTGGCAATCGTCACCCCGTCGATCGAAGGATCATCAAGAATTCGACGCAGATCAGACTCTGCCTTGGCCCCGGTACGTGCAACGCCCTCGGAGAGTCTTTCTTGGTCGATATCGCAGACATAGGCAATCTTTACGTCTGGAAGGGTTGAGAGCGAGAGTTGGTGTCGCTTGCCTTGATTGCCAGAACCAATCACTGCCACGCGAACACGTTCATTGGCGCCGGCCGCTTCTGAGCGAACTGTTGAGAAGATCGTCGTTGCAGCTGCGCCTGCAGCAGCATTAGCAAGGAATTGTCGTCGCGTTGGCCTTGGCATATCTCGTTCCTCCCCACATAGAAATACAATGAGGCAATCGCAGGTGGTTCGTCTGCGCACCGGTAAAAAGCAATCAAAAGGTCTGCAATGGCTAAGCCTTCTCACGCTATCTCTGCTGACGGGCAGAGTCAAGTAGAAGCTTCAATCTCCGCTTGCACGTTCGACGAATCAGACAACTTTGATTGGTAAATCGAGCAAATCGGAGGTCCCAGCGAATACGCAGCTAGGCTCGATAGAGAACTTCTCCTGCTGCTTCACTCTTAATTAACGCGAAATGGCGTGGTCGCTGCCTCAAATATCTCGGGTTCGGAGTGGTTAGCGAGGAGGTAGCGACCGTGGTGGACAATGCGGTACACGCCGGGTTCTTGATCAGTTGGAATGTCCCAATCAATAAAGATACGACATGCTTGCAGCGCGTTAAGGCTCGGCTGCCATCGGCACTTCGTCTCCCAATCGGCGTCAGTGAAGATAGTTGCCCAACGGCCGTCTAACTTGTGTTGAACCGACAAATAATTGCCTCCCGGTTGAAAACTATTACGAGGATGTCCGGTCCAGAATGCCGCTTCAACATGTTCGCCTCGGCTGTATTCAGTGTGGACCTCTACGTCGACATCTCCAAACTCGGCATTATCAGGTTTGATATCGTGTCCGAGGCGTATAGTACGGGGACGTACCGAGACCAGGTTGGTCGTTGCGTTCGGTCCTGGAATGGCTGGTGCGCCGGCAACCATGGCGCGCGCCAATCGCACGTACTCTTGTTGGTATCCGGCTAAGGTCCAGGGGCCAAACAGTGTATGGCCTCCTTCATAATGCTGCATCTCGTATTCTTCGCGAGTGCTTACGTATCCGCCATAAGTGTTAGAGTAGCCTGCAATCACAAGATACTTGGCTGCATCGCCGAACACCTCCTCGAGCGAGCGACGGATTCGTCGCCCAGACATGGTAGTGAACTCTGCGGGCCCGACTATTATGACAAGTTGACCAATCCGACAAATCGAGATCGGCAAAACTTGTGCCATGCCAGGATTCGACTTGGCAGCGCCAGGAGCAAATAGAATAGGTTTGGGCTGGTGAAGCTCGCGAATGCGCTCGTCGGGTTGATAGTCGGGAAACATCTGGACTGCGATGACATCAATTGCCGGATTGCGCTCGATCATTCCCTCTCGAAAGAGCGGATGCCCACCGCCATCCTCGGTCGAACCCGCTGCAAACGAATAGCCATAAGCAGCTACGGAAGTGTGCTGTGTGCCCGATTCGGTGAATTCGTGGTCGACGCTCAGGTCCGAAAAATCGACATAGGCCTGCCGCACGTCAATTGGCCCCGAAAGCTCTTCGTCAGCAGCCGAGTAGAGTTGCCAGGCGGCGTCAAGTTGCCTTTGGCCGATGATCTGAGTGCTTTCAAATTCGTCTTCGCCCGGACCGCTGTTATCCAGATTGAGATTACCCGTCACATCACCACAATTGCTTTGGGCGAAGGCAGCAACAAACGGAATAGGTTGTTCTTCAGAGCGTACTATTTGCCGCTCGAATTGAGCCGCTGCATACCCCTTGCTGTCGCTGGTTAGCAGATGGTTGTTGTACGTCATCGAAGTCGGATGCACAGCAAACCAGTTCAGCATTCCCAGTTCTTTTGCCGTTGGGTTGGCACTTACCAGTTTGAGGAGCGTCATCTCCGTATCAGTGTCGCCAGTATAAAGTTCTCGCTCAGACTTGGGATTGTTGAGGTAGGCAACTCGTGAACGCTGAGCGTTTGCATCCAGAATATCACCGCGGGCAATGAGAACCCGTCCAGGTTGGAGTTGTTCATGGGCCATCTCGACAGACGACACAATCCCGTTGGCGATCGCCTCGACATACTCAAGAAAGAAGCCGCTGCCAACTGGCCCATCCGCCTCGTAGCGCCAGTAGCCGCCAGCTCCGCCGTGGGTGTGGGTTGCACTGAGAACCACATTCTCGTCTCGATACAAATCACCGTAGCGGAGCTTCAGCCGGTCGAGCACTTTTCGATGGATCTCCTCATGGATCTTGCCGATCTCGGCCGCGACAAAGATGAGCCGCTGCCCGTCGCCAGGCTCTGCTACGATAAAGGCCCGCGCAAGCTGGCGAAGATGGATGCCCTCGGTGATCTGATCTTTCCGGACATATCCATCCATCGGGAATCCGGCAGCCGGGCCCGTGATGTCGGCGCTGCCACAGCCGACCAGGTACTCGGTCGCATACGACCGGTCCCGATCGAGACTTACACATAGCAGTGAAAAGACCAGGATCAGACGAGTTTGAGCAGCGGTATGGGCCATCTTGCGAAACATTGAAGTCATCAGTCGCTTTCGCTAAGAACCCCGATTCGGCGGGGGGATGCCTGTGGATTGTATCAGACTCCCCAGCGGCGGACTGGGATTTTTCCACGGCAAGTTCCCACTCAGAGTCCTCAAGTGACTCAAGGCTCTGGGTGTGAAACTAGCGATTCGGATAGCCCGTCGAGGGCTTTTGCAAGCTTAAGATGGGCAGTTTGAGCGTCTGTGCCGAGCTGATCTGGTTTGAGAGGGTGCTGTTCTTCGGCATCTGTACCCATATCGAAAAAACGCCCGTCGCTGTAGAGCTTCCATCGCTGGTCTTTGACGAACGACTGGTCCTTATGTTCAGCAAACACCCAGCTGCGTCTGCTTTCAGCGTTGCCGTCGAGCAATCCGACGAAGGAATGGCCATCTATTGGTCGATCGCGACTCAGCGGCACATCGGCTAGCTCGGCAAATGTAGGCAAGAAATCGCTCACGTCGACCAGATCCTCGGTCACCCCGCCAGGTGTGACGACGCCGGGCCAACGGGCGATCAGAGGGACTCGAGTTCCAGAGTCAGTCAACAGCGCCTTGCCACCAGGGATTTCAACATTCTCTCGAAGCGAGTTAACCGGCTCGTAAATCAGCTCGTCTCCGCGCGTCCCTGTAATCGTTCTGGCTGGGGAACCGTTATCGCTGTAAAACAACACTAACGTGCGTTCACGCAGCCCCGCGCTGTCCAAGGCGTCGAGCAGCCTGCCGACGCGTTCGTCCATCGCCGCAACCATCTCGGCAAAGTTCTGATACCGTCCATTGGGTCCTACGGGCACTGGCTTATCAAGATCGTTAGTGACAGCATGGCACAACGCCATCGGGTAATATGCAAAGAAAGGTTGATCACGCTTGCGAGTCATGAAGTCGATAAGAAAATCGCAATAGACATCAGGTCCGTAACGATCGTGGACGTCGCTGCGTACTTCGCCGTTCTGCCAGATGAGCGGCTGGTAGTAGCGCGGGCCCTCGTGCCAGCCGAACAGGCATGACTCCTGGAAGCCGAGCCGCTGGGGGTGAGTCGGGTCGTCTCCCAGCAGCGCCAATTGCCATTTACCTGCGATAGCGGTTGCGTACCCGGCGTTTGCCAGCAGATGCGCAAGCGTTCGGCTTTCCTCTTCCTTGGGATAGGTTCCCCATTGGGGGTTTCCTAGGCGAACAGGATAGCGGCCGCTCAATAACGCAATTCGAGTTGGATGGCAGACCGCCATGGAATAGGCATGTTCAAAGCGCAAGCCCTCACGCGCAAGCTGGTTGAGCCGTGGCGTACGATACGATTGACCGCCGTAGCACTCCAGTGCTTCTGAGCCAACGTCGTCGGCCATGATGAAAAGAATATTGGGCCGATGGGTATTCTTGGTTTCGGCAGCCAACGGCAATGCCAAGCCGACGTGACCGACAACGGCAAACAGTATCGTTGGAATCCAAAGAGCGTTCGAGAATGGCACGAGATTCACTTGCTCCTTGGTGATTCGAGTTCGATGATTTCGCGATAAAACTCTGGGGAGCGTCGTTGCAGGATATCGCCGCTACCGACGTCGTCGTCAATTTCGATTTGAGCGAACACGAGTTGATCTCCGTCGCCCTTGTCACGAGCGACGATCGTACCGTTGGGCTTGATGATCAGCGCCTGATTCTGCTTGACATACACGACCCACACGCTATTCTCCCACGCCCGGGTGCGCAGCAGAGCCTCGTTGCGTTCGCCATCGGTGCCATAAGCCGGAATGATCAGAACCTGGGCTCCTTTGAGAGCCAGGATGCGCGACACTTCGGGAAAACGGCGATCGTAGCAAATCAGTGCCCCCAGCGTGCCAATCGAAGTTTGCGACACCGGCAGGTGCGTGCCAGGAGTATTAAAAAGCTCTCCCGCAGTGTGTGTCTTGGAATAGTGCAGCACAATCTTCCCTGCCGGAGATACGACGACAACCGAATTGAACATCTGCTGGCCATTGCGCTCGGCAAACCCGACCGCCAGGAAGAGCTTCAGCCGGATTGCAAGTGCGCCGATCTTTTGTATCCACGGTCCATCGATAGGCTCTCCAGATTCAAGTAGCTTCTCTTTGGTGAGTTCAGGGTTGCGCTTCACGTTACTGGTGTAACCGTCAAGAAACCCTTCACAGGTGACCACCAGTTGAGCGCCTTGCGTTGCGGCTTGCTGAGCATATTGTTCCAGCAGTGCAAAATTGTGCGCTTTGTCCCAACGCCGCGGTTGGACTCGCATCGCAGCCACTTGAAAGCTACGCACCTCAGGTTCGGTGGATTGTCCCAAACAGGGACCGGCTTGCCCTATCAACCCGATCAGCAGCAATTCAAACCACATTTTGCACAGCAGATTCTTCATGAAAGCAATTGTAGTGATAGTCGAGATTGAAAGGGCATGTGAAATCTAGAGGTTGCTCAATCTGCAAAGGCCAACTTCCGCAGACCGTATAATCTTCTTTAATGTCAGTGGTTGAATGGTATCATGACGTCGAGCAATGACTGTGCCGAATCTGGCCTCGACGTCTACCTTGCAAGATTCGCCAAAGACTTTCTTCATGTCCAGCCTTGGAGTATTCCTGCCATGATGCGCACATTTCTTGCCTTGTTCGTAGCTGTGGCGCTTGCTACGGATACTTCGATCGCCAGTGCAGCAGTGCAGCTGGAAAAGCAGGCGAGCGAGATTGTCGTCACCGTCGACGGCACGCCACTCGGTATTTACTCCTTTGCCGAGGATCTCCACCGTCCCTACTTCCGAGAAATCCGGACTGCCGATGGAACCTTGCTCACGCGTCCGATTTCGCCCCCAGGAGGCGATCACCCGCATCACACGGGTGTTTGGCTTGCCGTCGATAAAGTGAACGGTATTGATTTCTGGCATCTCGCAGGTCGTATCGAAAATACTTCGGTTCAGATTTTGAAGACCGACAGTAATCCAGCTGTGCTACGAGTGAACAACCGCTGGCTTGCCCCCGACAAGACCGTAATACTACGCGAGCAAACGATGATTCGTATCTATGAAAATCGCTTGCTTGGTTACGACATCGCTTTTACGGCAGGCGAAAATGAAGTCACTTTCGGCGACACCGAAGAAGGTTTTTTTGCCTTCCGAATGGCAGACACGATGCGCGAAGAAGCCACAGGCCAGATCGTCAACGCCGACGGGATCAAGACGGCGAAAGGTTGTTGGGGAAATAATAGTAATTGGGTCGACTACTATGGAGAAGTCGACGGCAAGCTATTCGGTGCGGCGATCTTTGATCACCCCGACAATTTCCGCCGCGCGCGATACCATGTTCGCGACTATGGTCTATTTACGATCAGCCCTTTTGGCGAGGGAGACTACACCGAAGGTTTGCTGCCAGCACAGCCTGTAGTTTTGGCG
Source organism: Planctomycetales bacterium (assembly GCA_020427155.1). GTDB lineage: Bacteria > Planctomycetota > Planctomycetia > Pirellulales > Lacipirellulaceae > Bythopirellula. The sequence continues at coordinate 9,222 of JAGQOW010000126.1, forward strand.
ACCGGCGCCAAGCTGAAATTGCGCTACGGTATCTACTTTCACTCAGGAGATACTCAAGGGGGTAGTGTTGCCGACGCCTATCGGCAATTCGTAGCCCAGCCCAGTTTAGACGAAGAACTTGGCGGTGTGCGTGAAGTCGAATACCGCAGCTCGATTGATGGCACCAGTCAGCCTGCAATGTTCTATGCACCAGCAAGCGATCAACAAGTGCCGCTGCTGGTAACATTGCATACGTGGTCAGGAGATTACACGCAAGACTTCCATCGCGCTTGCGAGTCATGGTGTCAGGAAAAAGGCTGGGCGTATATTCACCCCAATTTTCGCGGCCCCAATGTGCGACCCGAGGCCACAGGTTCTGAAATGGCCGTACAGGATATTGTCGATGCGACTCGATTCGCCATTCGCCAGGCCAATGTCGATCCGACGAGAATCTACCTCGTCGGGACCTCTGGCGGCGGCTACATGTCGCTGCTCATGGCAGGCCGTCATCCCGAACTGTGGGCCGGCGTCTCCTCTTGGGTTCCCATCAGTGATCTTGCAGCGTGGTACCGCCAGAGCAAGTCTGCAGGCACACATTATTGGGAGACTATTGCGGCCTCTTGTGGCGGTGCTCCTGGCGACAGCCCTGAAGTAGACCGTCAATACTTGATTCGCTCACCTTTAACCTATCTGAAGAATGCTCGTAGCGTCTCATTGGATATCAATGCAGGAATACGAGATGGTCACGAAGGGAGCGTTCCGGTAAGCCAATCGCTACGTGCCTTCAATGAGATTGCTCATGCTCCAGATCGTTTTTCCGATGAAGAGATCCAGAGCATTGTCAACGCAGCTGAAGTTCCCGAGCAGTTGCAGGAGGAGATCATCGATCCGAGCTACGGAGAACGCCGGCCGTTGCTGCGCCGTCACGCGGGCCGCGCTCGCGTAACACTTTTCGACGGGGGGCACGAGCTAATCCCCGCAGCGGCGTTGGAGTGGCTAGAAGAACAGATTCTTGTGGCACCGCCCCAGAGCGGTGTCGGCAACACGCAGCTGCCTGCCAAAGGACCTTTCTTTCCTGTCGACGAACGGGTGATTGAAGATCGCTGGCAATTGCGCCGCTCGGTGGTGCCGCTAGTGCGCCACAAAAGCAATCCTGTCATGGAGCGGCAATTTGACTGGGAGGGTGTCGGGCCGATGCCCCAGGCAGTTCTCCGCGATCCAGACGACGGCCTGCTGAAGATGTGGTACACGGTGTGGAACAAATACAACTACGACAACAATTTGCCTTTTTCTTACAACGTTTGTTACGCCCAGTCAGCCGATGGCTTGAGTTGGGAGCGACCCATGCTGCAAGTGTTTGACAACCATGGCAATCTGGAGAACAACTCGGTCCGCCTAGGGAGGTTTAAGAGCCAGAACATCGACATCGAACGCTCCCCAGAACGCTATCGCAAGTTTGGGAAGTTTCTTGCAATCCACAATGACCTGGGAGGCTTGTATCTGACGAGTACTGACGATGGTGTCCGATTCGACTATGCCTCGTCGGCCAACATAATGTCTTATCACAGCGATACCCACAACAACTTTCTCTACGACGAAGTGCGAGATCGCTGGCTGATGTTCGTGCGCCCCCAGGCGTTTGCTGGCGCCGACGTGAGGTACGATCCGCCGCGCAATGGAGAACCAAAAGTTGGTCGACGCCGCGTGGCGGTCCGCGAAAGCAAGGATCTGAAAAAGTGGTCAGCGACCCATACCGTTTTAGTGCCCGAAGAAGACGATCCTGATTATTTCTATGGCATGACGGTCTTCCGACGCGGCGATCTCTTCTTCGGCTTGCTCCAGCGTTACTCGAGTGAGACGAAACAGATAGTCATGGAGCTTGCCTGGAGCGGCGATGGTGTGGCGTGGCATCGACTTCCCGCGCGAGAAGACGCGGTCTTATTGGACGTAGGGCCAGCCGGCAGCTGGGATGCAGGAATGGTGATGACGGTTGATCGGCCGGTGTCGATGGGAGACGAGCTCTGGTTTTACTACGGCGGGCATGATAAGACTCACGAGCATACCGACTCGATCTCGGCAGTAGGCATCGCGGCGACCGATCGCGATCGCTTTTTCGCCGTGGAAGGTTTTGCTCCTGATAGCCGGCTGCTCACCCGCCCGTTGCCTGCTACGGGAAAGCTGTGGATTAACGCGCAGGCGGCAGGCGAAGTCACGGTTAGCGTTCATGCCGTCGACGATTCTTTGCTTCCCGGTTGGTCTGCCGAAGAGTGTACCCCGTTCCGAGGAGATGCACTTGATGCGGAAATCAAATGGGGAGACAAGTCATTGGACCAACTCCAAGGCCAAATGATTCGGCTGCGATTTCATCTGAACCGAGCCAAGTTGTTCACATTCGATTTGCGCTAGCAGGTATTGGCTCATCTGAGTTCGGTTGCCCTTCGATGCACGGTCTCGTGCGCAGCGACAAATGAATTCCAGAGCACTGCGAGGTGTTCGCTCGATGGCATCTCGGGCGAATTGATAAGCTGATGACGTACATGCACGGCGAATTCCTCGCCGTCGGCAAACGTGCGTTTGTCAGGCCCCGGAAACACGATGTAGTCCATGGCAGCTCCCTCGATACCCTGGGCCAATGCGGCCGCATAATTTGCTTCGAGTAGAATTACCGAACGCCATCCGGCTGGCGAAGCATGAGAAACCAAGACCGGGCGATGCCAACGAGCAACGATGCGTCCTGCGCCCCGCGGGCAGTGAGGGATCGCTCCCTGGTTTGCAAAATAGGCATCGGGATGGCTCACATATCCATTGAGGTGCCTGACTCCTCGATCGGCAAAGCGGGTAAGCCGATCGCCCGCTTCCCAGAACCAGCAGGAGCGAGGCTCGTTGAACTGCGTGTAGCAGGCAAAGAATTGGCCGTACTCTTCGACGTCGTTTCCAGAGATGTTTTTCACGATAGTGACCAGGTCCCAATGAGGCGATTGGGAATCAACCACTTTGGGCAACAAGAAAACTTGCTTGGTTGCAAATCCATCGATCGCAAATTGGATTTGTATATCGCGCGTCCCCGGGGAGAATTCAGCGGTGGTCCAGTAGCGTGGTCGACAGCTATCGCCCCAAGGATGTCCTTTCCACCACTGCCATTCCCGATAGTCCCAGGCGCCCGAGGTTTCTCGCTCGCGCACCCAACTGTCTGCGGATTCGTCTCTTGTCTTCACATGGGCCAACCCGCGCGGATCAAAAGCCATTTCGACGACTGGCTC
>JAGQOW010000127.1 GCA_020427155.1 Planctomycetales bacterium
TACTGAAGAACAGTGATTGTCGGCTCACAATGACCGTCGGCATCAGGGAGTTGGGCAAATCACTTGGGCTTTTCGAACAGCGGTTCCTATGGGCTGACGGCGTTACCCAGCTCGCGCAATGTTTCGAGCGTGAACAGCCCTGTGTCGTGGCCGTCGCTGAAATGGATCGCATACGCATAGTGGCCCATCGGCTGCATCTCTCTGATCCTCAGCGGCTGCGTTTCGGCTTGCGATATCACCGGCAGGCTAGTAGAGGGCGGCGGTGGCGCCTTGCGCTTTTCTCGGCACGTGGCACAAGGACAATTCTCGCGAAGCTCGCTCACTCGATATTGGCGAACTTCGCCATCGCTCCATGCGATCTGAAGGCAATCTGGGGCGGTCAATTTCAAGTCCGTTGGCTGGGTGCTCACGATTCCTCCTCGCCGCCAGTCCGCAAGTCGACAAACCGCTCACCTTTTCCTTCAAATCGCGGCAACGACAATGGTGCAGCAAGCTGAACGTCCACTTTAAGCCCCAAACGCAACCGCAGCTCATCGGCAATGCGTTCGGGAGCCTGCAATCGGTCTTCGACCTCGACGACCAGTTCGTCCATCTCGCCACGCTTGCGTGCTGTCAATCGAAACTCGACGATCTCGGGAAAGCCATGCAGAATCTGCTCGATCGAGCTGGGAAAAATATTCACACCGCGAACAACCATCATATCATCTGCTCGCCCCAAGACTCCTCCTTCAAGCATCACGAAGCGGTTTGGCCCCTCCTTAGGCCAGTAGGGTCTCACTAAGTCTCCCGTACGATAGCGAATGACCGGCATGCCATGCCTTCCGAGAGACGTCAGCACCAGATGCGCCAACTCTCCCTCGCCGGCTGGTTCGCCTGTGTCGACCGCTAAGAACTCGGCAATAAACTCGCTCTCCAATACATGCAGCCCCCGTTGTTCGCGATCGCCGTACCCCCACGGTCCCACCTCGCTTGCCCCACTATGATCGGTAAGTCGCGCATTCCAAGTCGACTCGATTCGCTCACGGGTCGCAGGCATCGAGCCGCCGGGTTCCCCGGCAACCACGAGCTTGTTCACGTCGAAGTGCGCCAGGTTGATCTTATGTTCTTCGGCCACCTCGGCGAGGTGCAGCGCATAGGTTGGAGTGCAGAACAATGCCGTCGCGCCAGTTCGCTGCAACAAATCGAGTCGGGCCATGCTGTTCATGCCCCCGCCTGGGATCGACAGACTGCCGCGTTCGATCAGTGCATCGTGAGCACTCCAGAAGCCGATAAACGGCCCGAACGAAAAAGCGAGCAGCGCACGATCCGCCGATTCGACGTTTGCCGCATCGAGCACATACTGCCAACAGTCGACCCACCAGCGCCAATCGGCGTCGGTATCGTAAACTGGCAGCGGTCGGCCACGCGTTCCCGAAGTCTGATGGTAGCGAACATACTGCTCAAGCGGCCAAGTCAGGTTCGCAGGCGTCGGTCGGCCGATGCCCTCGCAAATCAGCTCTTCTTTTCCCGTCAGCGGGAATTCCGCCAGCTGGTCGAGCGACTCGATTTGACGTGGGCAATTGGCAAGCTTGGCGGCGTAGAAACTGTTGGTTGGTAAAATGGCCGCCAGGAGATCATTGAATCTCGCCAACTGATGGTCGCCAAGCGACGCGCGGTCTTGCGCTTCCATCCGCCGGCGATACTCTGCGCTTGCGTGTGACATCGATTACTCCCCTCTCAGCTGTCTCGCACGGCGAGGCACGGTTCGGTTTCCTCACAGTGACGCTATCGACTTTCTACAGTCTACCACCCACAACACGCGGTCCACCTCATCGCTCAATGTGATAGATCTCTATTTTTCGATACAAAGTGGCACGGCCAATACCCAACAGCTTGGCCGCGTCCGGAACGCTTCCATCAGCACGCTTTAGTGCTTCGACGATAAGTTTCCGCTCCCAGTGTTCGATTTGCAGAGAATCGAGTTGCTGGCTCCCGCTGTCGCGCAAACCCAGATCGTCAGGCTGGATCTCCTCGCCATCGGCAAGAACGACTGCGCTGTCGATGACATTTCGTAATTGCCGCACATTTCCTGGCCAGGTGTAATCCAACAATCGTCTGCGCGCCGCCTCTCCTAATCTCAGGTGCGGACGCCCCCGCTCCTGGCGGTAGTGAGCCAGAAAGAACTCGACCAACCGTTCTATATCATCTCCCCGGTCACGTAGCGGCGGAATGAGCAGTTCAAATACGCTCAGACGATAGTAGAGATCTTCGCGAAACCGCTTTTCTCTTACGTAGTCCTGAAGATTCTGATTGGTGGCGGCTATCACGCGTACATCGACTTGGACCTCCTTCGTCGCTCCCACAGGCAAAAACGGGTGTCCCTCCAGGATCCTCAACAGTTTTGCCTGCCCTTCCAGTGGCAATTCGCCGATCTCGTCCAGAAACAGCGTTCCCAAGTCGGCTTGCTGGAAATAACCCGTGTGATCCCGATCGGCCCCCGTGAACGATCCTGCCTGATGGCCAAAAAGCTGGCTCTCCATCAACTCCTCTGGTATTGCAGCGCAATTGACCGAGATCATCGGCCTGTCCGAGCGCAAACTCCCCCGATGAATTGCCCTGGCAACAAGTTCCTTGCCGACCCCGCTCTCACCACGCACAAGCACACAGCCCGGCGCAGCACTGACACGACTGATCTTACCCTTCAGATCCAGCATCGCCTTGCTCTCGCCGATCATCTCGTTGTAACCGGGCGAAGATTTTACTAGCCGCTCAAAGTCGCTGGTCAGTCTCGACTGCTGACGTGTCCTCACCAACGCGATCACCACTAGGTTGGCCACTGCGATAATGAAGTCGAAATCCGACTGGCGAAACCTTCCATCTTGCAAATAGACATGAATCGCACCCAGCGTCCGCCGTTCCCCGTCAGGACCCTTGCTCACCAACGGCGCACAAACGGCATCGGCAAACGTGATAGAATCGCTTGTCTTGGCATCCGAAGACTGATTGGCTACCCACACGGCATGACCTTGCCGCAACACCAGTTCGGTCAATGATTTGCTAAGCGCTACTCGATCCACCGCCTCTTGAGGAATGACCACCTTAGGCCGCAACTGCTCGCTCTCGTCAGCCCAAAGATAACCCACGACGGCGGCCTGCGTGCGCTCCTTGAGCAGGCTAAGCGCCATCTGCACCACTTCTTCAGGGTCGTTGCAACCCAGCAGATGAATACTCAACTGGTAGAGGATGACCAGTTCTTGCACTTGTTCGGGCGTCGGAAGGGCTGCAAGTACTTCTTCGTTGGTCTGTTGTACTGCGACAGGAAAATCCTGCACGATGGTCTGTGTCAAACTCAAATCGTCGGTGTCGGCTGTGGCGGGCTCTTCGGTAAGATGAAACTCGAACTCGCTCGACCCGATCCGAACGAGATGCCCGTCGTCTAGCGCCGCTTCCTCGGCTATCTTCTGCCCGTTGACCGCGGTACCATTGCGACTACCCTCGTCGCGAATGATCCATCGGTCGTCTTCGAAGCGAACGATCGCGTGTACCCGCGAACACATTGGATCGGGCACCGACAGGTGGCAATCGGAACCACGTCCCAAATGTGTTTCACGACTGGGGTCGAGCGTATAATTGGTACCGGATCGATTGCCAGTAAGAATAGTAAGATAAGCGTACACGTCACCCAACATCGAGTTCCTGGCCTGTCACTAACCGCCAGCCCTCAATCCTAGCCGACCAGGAGCTACTTGGAAACGGAGTGTTTCAGGCGTCAAAGCCCTGCCGTTGACCTAGGAGGCTGGCCGTCAAAGTTCTCAAGCAAGGACTACTTGGCATCCAAGCGGGTTTCATTGACCCGCCTTGAGCCTACGACCTACAGCCAGCAGCCTTCTTGCCGCTCCGAAACGGCTTTGATAGACTCGCTTGGACGAAGGTTTACGGATTCCTATTGATCCCTGCGCTGCTAAAGAGCCCCTGCCAGAAACGTATGCTGGTGGGGAGGAAGGCGTTTCCGGCGGGGGCCCTGGGCCCATTCGAAGCGCAGGGTTTAATAGAAAGTCACCTATTCGGGCTGTGGCTCAGCTTGGTAGAGCGCTGCGTTCGGGACGCAGAGGTCGCTGGTTCAAATCCAGTCAGCCCGACTTGTTATAAATCCCGCCGTCCACAACACTTGTGGCACCTGTTGATGTTCGACAGCGCGGCGTTTTCCACTGGGGTTTTTGAGTACATACTCAAAAACTCTGGGCAACCTGGGAGACCCACGTTATGTCACGTCAGAAGAAGCTGATCCCCGCCTATCGCAAACATCGCGCCAGTGGCCAGGCGATCGTTACTGTCTCCGGTCGCACCTGCTACCTGGGACCACATGGTACACAGGCCAGTCATCTTGAATACGACCGCGTGATTGCCGAATGGCTTGCCCGCGGTCGCACGCCTGAACAAGAAGAAGATGCCAGTCCAGCGCTGGTAGAACTTTGCGCGCGCTACCTCGAGTTTGCCCGTGGCTACTACCAGAAGGATGGCCGCTGCACCAAAGTAGTGCCGGGCATCAAAAGCACGATTCGCTATCTAAAAGAGTACTATGGACGCACTCCCGCTCGGGACTTCGGTCCACTGGCGCTCAAAGCCTTGAGGGAACGGATGATCCAGGACGGTCACAGCCGCCGCTACATCAACGACCACGTGGCCCGAGTAAAACGTCTGTTCAAATGGGCTGCCAGTGAACAGCTGGTGCCCCAGGCTACTTATCAGGCTCTGGCCTTGGTATCCGGACTGCGGAAAGGCAAGACCCAGGCCCACGAAACCACGCCGATACTTCCTGTCGATCAGGACGTGGTGGATGCGACGTTGCCGCATCTCTCGACCGTGGTGGGCGATATGGTCCGCCTGCAGAAGCTGACCGGCATGCGACCGTCCGAAGTTTGCGCACTACGGCCCCGAGACCTCGATCGTTCGGAAGAAACATGGGTATTGGCACCGGCGTCTCACAAAACGGAACACCATGGCCGCAGTCGACTGATCTTTGTCGGTCCCCGCGGAAAGCAGCTGTTGGCCAAGTATCTCTTTCGGGACGACCAAGAGTGTTGCTTCCGTCCCTGTGATGCCGAGGCTGGACGATCTCTACCGCGCCTGGACTCGCTGGTGCGAATCGGAGGGCCGGTCGAAGCCCACGACCAAGCAGGTGTTCGGACGAGACATGAAGGCGGCGTTTCCCGAGCTCACCTGCCGCCGCGGCACCACCTCTCGGTTCTATGAAGGTATTGGCCTGAGGAGCGAGCAGCCATGCTAAGCCCACAGACTACCGTCGCGCACCGCCGCAGTACCGTCGCGGTCCAGACGTCTATCGCGACGGTCGCTAACACTGGGATTGCAGGGGTTTTTGACATTACCGCCGCGCACCTCCGCGATGTTCAGAAAACTATTGCAGGTGCGCGCCCGCACGCGCGCGGGGAGGCAGGAGAAAACAATAGGAACCGTCGCGACGGATCGCGACGGTGCGCGACGGTAGACGCATGTCGAGAGGCCCACGCACATGGCCAATATTGCGGCGACGCATCACTCTGCTGCAGAAGTACGGTGCAAGTCAGCGAGCACCGTCTCGATGCGGTCGAGCCGCTCGTCCAATTCAACCAGGCTCGCCTTGAGAGCCGACAGTTCCGGCAATACGAGTTCGCGCAACGATCGCCGCATATTCAGGCGGTTGGCGAGCAGAGTAGCTGCCCTGACGCGGTTTTCCATGGGCCACTCTGTGAAATCATCGCACCCATAGAGAAATTCCTGGTAGACCAGGTCCTCGTCGATGCGTTCTCCGGTCGACTTCATCCGTTTCTTGGTCGGCTTGCGGGTCGGGTGGCACGATACTGCCGCGCCATCCCGGTACGAGAAGGTGACATAGTGCACTGGTCGTCGCTGGGGTTTGCGTCCCATTGTGTTTGCTCCCAAGGGTTTAGGTACTTCTCGCCGCATTGTCGCAGGAGACGCCCGCGGGAACAGCCTCGCTATCAAGCAGAGTTTGTTTTGTGTGTCCGAACATCATTCAAAGGGGCAGAAACGTGAAGATTGAACTACGGAAACTCTCCGACATCATTCCCTACAAGCAGAACCCTCGCCACAACGAGGATGCCGTGGAGGCGGTCGCCAAATCGATTCGTGAATACGGCTTCCGCCAACCGATTGTCGTGGACGCCGAAGGAGTAATTATCTGCGGTCACACCCGCTGGAAAGCAGCGCAGCAATTGGGCCTTGAGAAAGCGCCGGTCCACGTGGCCAAGGACCTGACGCCAGCGCAAATCAAGGCATACCGACTCGCCGACAACCAGACAGCGTCGCTCGCCGAATGGGATTACGACCTGCTGCCGCTCGAACTTGGTGAGTTGCAAGCCGCGAACTACGACCTGGACCTGCTCGGCTTCGACCAGGACGAACTGGCCAAGCTGCTCGGCGGCGAGCTACTGGAAGGTTTGACCGATCCCGACGAGGTGCCCGCACCGCCCGACGAGGCGACCACGAAGCCCGGCGATCTGTGGGTGCTGGGCGACCATCGGCTACTGTGCGGAGATTCATCGAACCCGGCCGATCTCGACCGACTGCTGGACGGCGCCGTCATCGACCTGGTCAACACTGATCCGCCGTAGAACGTCAAGGTTGAACCCCGGAGCAACAACGCGATCGCCGCCGGCAATAGCTCGTTCGCGGCATCGAAGACGCACCATCAGAAGTTCGACCTGGAGAGGCATCCCGAAAAGGCGAGGCCGACGCAAAAGAAACTCCGCGCCAAAGATCGTCCTTTGGCGAACGACTTCGTGACCGACGAGGCGTTCGACGAGATGCTACTGGCCTGGTTCCAGAACGCCTCGCGGGCATTGAATCCTGGTGGATCGTTTTATATCTGGGGAGGCTATGCCAACTTGGGCAACTACCCGGGCCCCCTCAATGCGGTCGGTTTGTACTTCAGCCAGGGCATCGTCTGGGACAAGCAGCACCCGGTGCTGACTCGCAAAGACTTTATGGGCGCGTTCGAGATCTGCTTCTACGGCTGGAAGGAAGGCGCGGGGCACAAGTTCCATGGGCCGAACAACGCGACCGATTTATGGCATCTCAAGAAGGTGAACCCGCAGTCGATGGTGCATCTCACGGAGAAGCCGGTCGAGCTGGCCGTTCGCGCCATTCAGTACTCGTCGCTCACCGGCCAGAACGTGCTCGACCTGTTCGGCGGCAGCGGTTCGACGCTCATCGGTTGCGAGCAGACGAATCGCAAGGCGTTCTTGATGGAACTGGACCCGTTGTACTGCGATGTTATTGTCGAACGGTGGGAGAAGTTCACCGGCCGGAAGGCGGAACGAATATCCCCGCCAGCTGAAGCAAACGGTGAAACTGCTCTTCTGGGAGAGACCCTGGATTCTGCGTCCCCGGACATCGTCCAAACGCAGTGAGCAAGTAGTCGTTGGGGATTGTAGGCGCATTCTCGGTCACGCCCACGAAGACAGCATGACACACAAGGAAGACACCATATTGTTCAGCGCGCCAGCGATAGCCAGCGTCCCAGCGACGGTGAGCCGTCCGCGTTAGCACTCGTTCTACACTTGCTATACTGGGACCTATGTCCGATAGTGCTTGAATCTTGTCGCAGATCGACCAGGGCCACTCAGGTGCGGCTGATTGACTCTTGCCGATTCGATTCCGCTCCATGCTGCTGACAAGCCGATGTTGCTGAGCATCATCCCACAACAGCGAATGCTCACTAAACCTCTCCCCAGTCTTCACTATCAAAGATCACAGCGAAGGCTTCGTCGACTTCGTCACAACCGTGGGCGTCATGGCTCCCACGGCGATGGACCAGATTGTGTAGACCTTCGCCGAAACCATTCACTCTTTCACCAAGGTCTGACCAAGCGTCGCCAGCGGAGCGTGCTAACTCGTGCAAGTCGTGTTTCGTCAGGAATATTTCCTCCGAGAGTGTGCTCAACAACTCCTTCACTTCGCGATCCGTGGATTGCCAGAACGAGCTGGTGAACAGTCCTCTCAAGTCGAGATCTGCTGTTCCGAGGGATGTCACCGCAACCGATAATTCAGCCAGTGATTTGGGCGCTGCTTCATTGGCCGTAGCCAAGTAGGTGGATGAGAAACTTTCAGAAGTAGCATAGTTTACGACCAGTGGTGCGACAGTGCCGAGTTGTGATTCCCAGATACTCAGGTCGCTGCCATCCACATCGGTGTCATTGTCGGCATCACCATCGGCCTTTTCAGCATCAGGTGCATTGGTGCCAAAACCCCTTTGCCAGGAAAGGAAATCAAATCCGGTGATGAAGCCGTCGTTATCGAAATCTGCCGAAGGCGTATCGCGCAATTCAAATGCCCCAATGTCGATGCGCCCGTTCTGCACACGGCCATAGTTGTTGCCCCGCTGGTCGAACAGAGGTACGTCGTTCATGCCGGGAGCAGCAGCCATGTCACCCGCGTCAATGGCTATGCTGCCCGGCAGTGGTGCATGGGTGAGTGTCGGCCCCCCGTTGTCGACCAACGGTCCCAGCATCGCATCGACGCCGATGAGATTAAACGTATTGCTGGCCAGCGTGCCGGCGAGTACCGGCACAATGCTGTGGGTCACGTGGGCCGCGCCTGACGAGATCGTCAGGTCGTTCGTGTTCTCGACGAACGTGCTGTGCGCCAGATTGAGCGTGGCGCCCTCGAACAGCAACGCACCCATTCCAGCGTTATCCGAGAAGGTGCTGCTGACCACATTCGCACTTGAGCCTAAACGTACGCGGATTGCCCCGGCGCCCAACAGGCCGCTGTTGCCCGAGAAGGTGCTTTCGCTGACATTTAGCACGTCGGAGCCTGGCACGACGTTCACGGCACCCGCGCCGGTAATAGATTGGTTATTGGAAAACGTGCTGCGGACGATGTTGATATTACCTCCGCGCACTGCTCCTGCAAAAGAGTTATCGATGGAACTCGAGCGAGCAAGGTTTCCCGTGAACAGGCTGTCTTCGATGGTTGATGTTGTGCCGCTGTTCAGACTCACGCCACCGACGCTCCCCCCCGAGTTGTTCGCCACCGTGACTCTGCGCAGTGTCAAGTCGTGTCCACTGCTTATCGCTCCACCGTTACTGTTGGTGTCCCCGCCTTGAAGCGTTAAGTCGCGGAACTCGACGGAGATGGGGGACAGGACCACGGGAAATATGCGGAACAGCAGATGCCCGTTGCCGTTCTTCAAGCCGTCGCCGCCCAGATTGCCGTCAATGGTAAGCAGGTCGCGACCCGTACCGTTGATCACCAGCGAATCGTCAATCTCCAACTGGCTACTGGTGAAGATAGTCTGCTGCGTCGCGAACAAGGTGGGATCAAATTCAATGGTCTCCAGACCGGGACGAGTATTGGCAATGTAAATTGCTTCGCGGAGGGTGAATTGCCCTGCCGAGAAGTCTTCGTCGAGCGTGTCCGCCGTACTGGAGACGATCAAGTCCATCAGTAGGTCGGCATCCTGAAATTCGTATGCCCCGATGTCGGCCCGGCCCAGTTCCACCCGCCCGAAGCCTGTTCCTCGCTGGTCGGTGCCCATGGAGAGCGCCGGATCCCCCGCATTGATCACCGGGCTGTAAACAGAGAAGGAGTGCGTGCTAGTGGGGCCGCCGTTGAAGGCCAGCGGATTAAGCAGGGGGTCGCCACCGACAAAGTTAAATGTATTTGTATCCAGGGCACCGAACACATTAGCCCCTGAAGGCGACGTATTGCTGGCCACAATGCTGCTGTTCACCGCAATCGTGCTGGAGTTCTCAAAGATGCCGCCGCCATTGTTGTTGGCGTCATTCAAGGTCAGCGTGCTACTCACAATGTCGAAGGTTGCGAAACTGGAGTAAATCCCACCCCCTTGATTCAAGGCAAGATTAGCACTGAGCGTGCTGTTGTCGAGTGTGGCTATCCCCGAAGCGTAAATCCCGCCGCCCCGATTGGTGGCTCGGTTGTCTGCCAGTGTGCTGCGGACCACTGTCAGTTCACCCACACTGTAAATCCCACCGCCATCCGCGGCGGAATTCTCTTCGAGCGTCACTTCCTGAACCGAGAGATGTTCCATGTTGCGAATCGCGCCGCCCTGGCCCAAGAGGCTGCTACTGGTGGGGTCGCCGCCAGTGATCGTCAGTCCGGAGAGCGTAACTTCCAACACCGTACCCAATACACCGTCGTCGATGACAAACAGGCGATGACCATCCCCGGGATTCGCCGTCAACCCACCGCCCGCGTCGAGCGTTACCAATTGGCCCGTGGCGTCGATCATCACGTCGTCTACCACATGGTATTCGGATTTCACGGCTATAGTCTGAGCCGTATCAAACAGCGGGGCGAAGCTAATCGATTCGGCCCCCACGCTACCGTTGGCCAGGCTGATTGCTTCCCGCAAGGAAAGCTGATTTGCATTGATATCGCTATCGTAATTGTCGCTGGTGGTATCGACCACTAACGACAGCCCCGCAAGTGTTTGTCGCTCGACCGCGCCAATGTCTACGCCATTTCCATCGTCGCGCAAAAACGGCCCACCGCGGGAATCCGTGGCCGTGCTGACGGTGTCGTCGCCATTATCCAGCAAAGGGCTGTCGGCCAGCGGCATCCGCGTGGGCACCGGGCCACCGTGGTCATCCAACGGGCTCAGATTGGAGCTCAAAAATCCGCCACTGCCGTTGCCAATGATGTTGCCATCCACCCCGTGCATCAGCCCCGCCGCGCCGTCCGGGCGATCCAGGAAATTAAACGAACTCCCCGCGGTGGCCGTGCCGAATACGTGCCGGGTATTGGCGCTGCTCGCCACATTCGCAGCGAACGCACTGTTGCCGAGCGACAGCGTCCCGGTCGACCAGATGCCCCCCCCTGAAAATCCAGCGGTGTTCTGATAGACGGTCACACTCTCTAACTCTGCCGAGCCGGTCGAGTACAGTCCCCCGCCGTTGATCGAGCCTTGATTGTCCGACAGGGTCAAGTTCTGCAGCAGCAGCGTCCCAGTGTTATAAATGCCGCCGCCCACCAGCGCCGTATTGCCCCAGATGGTTGTCTCAGTAACGGTGAGGTTTTCGGCGTTAAAGATTGCCCCGCCACTGCCGCCCGTGTTAGCGCCTGTCAGCGACAATCCCGTGAGGGACACTGTAATTTGGTTGCCCCCTACGCCGTCGTCGATTTCTATCAAACGAAAGCTGCCGCCCGCAATCGTGATCGGCCGTCCGCCTCCGTCGATCGACAAATCGCCGGTGATCGTGGGCAACTGAGACGCCAGCTGAATCCTGCCGTCCACGGCAAACGCAATCTCATCCAGCCCGCTCCCGGCCGGGGCGTCGCCCGTTGCCGTGTCGGTATTGGCCGCCAGGATCGCTTCCCGCAGCGTGATCATCCCGTCGCTAGTCGGCGCGGCGGGATTAAAGTTGTCCAGCAGCGAGTCGACGCCTATTACCGCCAGCATACGCCGGTCTTCGAGCTGTTCGAAGCCGAGTGGACGATACTGCCACTTGGCTAGATTTGCACACAGAGCGCGTTGCTTACTGGACCGGGGTCGTTCGCGAGGCATTGTATTAGTTCCCGGACCTATGATAAGCGGTAAACGCCGCTGGTATATTCTGCGCCAAAGTGAGACCTATTTAGCGTAGCCTTCGGCAAATCGATAGGCAAGGATTCTAGCAGTGACAGTGGTCAAGCTCGATGCTAGCCGCGGTTCCACAATATTGGAGTTCAGACTGCTGTAGAAGAAATCTCTGACGTTTAGCTGCTCGTTCGTTTGCGATAGCCGAGGCGACGAGCTACCAACAGGATGGAGTCCAACGCGCCTTTATCATCCCGTCAGAGGCTGGATCACGACATTAGTTTCCAGAGCTGTACTCATCAATGAGTTCTGTCCTTCTTCAGAGAAATGTTACCCCGACATCACCTTACGAGAGCTTGTTAGCATCAATAAACGTATCTGACCGATTCCGCCCGTGCAGAACTCGCCGAGGTCTACTTTCGGCGCGAACA